>NZ_CAXIBN010000033.1:0-22759 GCF_964021735.1 uncultured Wocania sp.
GGCGTTACCACAACCCTTCGACTGCGCTCAGGGCAAGTGGTCGGGCTTTCCAATACAATCTTTTTAAAATGCCATTGCGAGGAGCGAGTGACGTGGCAATTTGTAAATATTTAGTATAAAGCATAATGTGTTGCTTATTCTTTTTTAAAAAGGATTTCCATTTCAATCCCTAACGCGCTTACTCGCGTGGATTACTCAGAAGTTAAAAGTATTTATTTGTTATATCCGCATGTTAGCCACTGGCTTTTCTTATTCAAACGAGAAATTTATATCAGTATATAATTCCAATAGTTCAGGTAACGTCTTTACCTCAATGTCTAATATCTTACTAATAGCTGGTAATTTTTTGAAAGCCTTTAAGTCATTACTTCCTTCTGTTTCTTCTGTAACAAGAATGATTTTTTCAAATGAATTTTTGCTGATTTGAGTTAGCAAATAAATAATCATTCTTGCGTCTGCTGAATCTAAAAATTCTTTTTTTCGCTGTTCAAATTGAGCACTATTTAATTTTTTAGCATTAGTCGTTATAAAATTGTTATCAACAAGATTGTAGAATTTTTTAGGTGAAGGTGGAATTAAATTCTCCGTTTTAACTGGAATTTTATGAGCCTTTAAAAAGTCCTTGTCAATTAAAAAATCCAATTTTTTCACAACCAATTTTCCAGAAACCATTTTGCATTCGTTTAATACTTCATCAATCACTATTATGTTGTGATTTTGTATTTCTTTCTTGATGAAATTAAAAAGCTTATTATTTTGGTCAAATGGCAAGTAGTAACGAACCAAGGACAACAAAGAACTTGTATCAATTACTACTATCATTGAATAAATTTATCTAATTTTTCAGGCTTTATATTCAGTTTCTTACAAACATCGTATTCGTTTATAATTCCTTCGTAAAATGCTGCTTGAATTGTTGATATAAATAAAGGCGAAGAAATTGGTTGTGCAACTGAACCTCTTATTTTAATACCTTTTTCTTTTTGTAATTCCTTTTCTCTGTCTTTTTCTTCTTGAAATTTTTTGAATTGTTCTTCAAAGTCATTCCTTACTTTGTTATAGTTAGATTGACTAATTTGATTTTTAAATAATAACCTTGTAAATAAGGCGATTTGACTCAAATGAGTGTTTTCAGAAACTGTTTTTATTAAATCAAAATGGTAATCATTTGAAGCTTTGGCAAGTTCAATATTTTTAAGCATTTCTCCATATTCTCCCACTAAAAAATAATAAGCAAAATCATTACACCATCTTTCAATAGATGACAAATGTTTGTCAGCAATTACATTATAATCGAGTAATTCAATTTCTTCTTTGTTGAGTAAAAAATGACCTAGTTCGTGAGCTAACGTGAATATTTCTCTTCTAAAGGATTGATGTCTTTTTAATACAATAACATTTGGTTTAAGAAAAAAGCCATCAATATTCGCTTTCTCTTTTCTATTGTGAGTTTCTACAAACTCAAAAACTAAAATGTTACTTTCTGCAAACTTTGAAATTAGTGCTTTAAGAAAATCTCTACGTTTAGATGTGAAACTTGGATAAAGAATTTTTCTAAACTCGTTAGCTACTTTTTCTGGATTGTCTTTTATGCTGAATTTTGGGATTTTTCTTTTTGTGTCTAATTCTGCTAATTTAGCAATAGCAGAAATAGATATTTTCAGTTCCTCAAATTGGCTAACTATTTTTTTAGCTCTGAAATTTAAGTCAGTTCCAAAATTTTCTTTTCTAAAAAAGACACTCGCTTCTTTTGAATTTTCAGGTGCTTTTGGGTCTAAATAATAATGAATTCCCTTTTCAAAAAGTTTATCGATTCTTTTTAAGTGACCAATTTCTATTCTTTCGGAAAAAATATCTTTTTCAGAGATAGGTCGTTTTAATCCATCGCTGATTTTCGATAAAAATTCAGATACTGAAAGCTTGTACATTTTCAGCAAGTGCTTTAATCGAGATATGTTATGTTCTACTTTCAAGAATATTTTTTATTTCAGAGGTCAAAGGTACAAATTTAGTTCTTGGTTCAGCTTGTGGCTAACTCGTTATATCGTAACATTTATTACTCATATCCCGTAAATATATTAGGATATAATAAGTTTTTTATTACTGCTATCCTGTAAATATAATTTTTTTTATGGCATTATATAAAAGACTTTTATATAAGGATGAGACAGAATACAAAAAATTATTAAAAACAGATTCCTGCTGAAGTTTATCTTAAGTCTTTCGTCTTCGCTCAAGATAAACTAAAGTCGAAAGGTGAGAATTAATATAAAATGAAAAAGGTGAACGAGTGTTCACCTTTTTGCCCCAAATCTACCATGAACTTAACCTACTTATGTTATGGTGGTTCAAATATATAATGCTAAAACAGCTTAATAAAATATTTTAGTTAAACGACTTATATATTAGCTTAAAAGGGATAGTGCCAGATATTTAAGATGAAAGGAAGTGTTAGAAATAAATTGAGATGCGTTAATAAAAGGCATAAAAAAAGGCGAACAGATGTTCACCTTTTTTTGCCCCAAATCTACCATGAACTTAACCTACTTATGTTATGGTGAGACCAATTTATACGTATTTAACATAAATCGATTATTTTTTAGACAAACAGCATAATTTTCGGATTAAATGTTTTTTTACTAAAAAATGTATGTTAAAATTATATTTTCTTCACTTAGTAAGCACGCTCATTATTGCCTTCGTAAAAATTAATAAAGGCTCTATTTACAACTCTGTTTCCTCCAACTGTAGGATAGTTTCCTGTAAAATACCAATCGCCTAAATGTTCAGGACAAGCTTTGTGTAAATTTTCTACAGGTTGAAAAATAATTTTTACTTCTGCTTTTATACTTTCATCACTTAACAATTCAGAAGCTTTATCAGATATTTCTTCATCAGTAAAAGGATCATAAATTTCTTTAACAAAATTCTTTACATTTTTGTCATCTAATTTAGTTTGGCTCAAACATTTATTATAAACCTCGTCTACTATATGATACATATTTCTATCTTTTAACAAGGCTAATGCAGCTCTAAAAGCTATGAGCGTTTCAAGATTTGCCATATCTATACCATAGCAATCTGGATAACGTATTTGTGGTGCCGAAGAAACTACTACAATCTTTTTAGGATGCAATCTATCTAGCATTTTAAGAATACTCATTTTTAAAGTTGTACCACGTACTATACTATCGTCTATAATAACTAAATTATCGGTTGGTTTTATAACCCCATAAGTTACATCGTAAACGTGTGCTACTAAATCGTCTCGACTACTATCTTCGGTTATAAACGTACGCAACTTAACGTCTTTAATGGCTATTTTTTCTATGCGCGGTCTTTCTTCTAAAATCTCGGTAACCTTTTTTGCAGACATTTTTCCTCCTCCACTTAAAATGGCCTCTGTTTTCTTTTCGTTTAAATAATCTTCAACAGTTTCAATCATTCCAAAAAAGGACGTTTCAGCGGTATTAGGGATGTATGAAAACACGGTGTTTTTCGTGTCGTCTTCAATAGCTTCAAGAACTTTAGGCATTAATAATTTGCCTAGCATTTTACGTTCTTGATATATTTCGGCATCACTTCCTCGAGAAAAATAAATACGCTCAAACGAACATGATTTTCTTTCTAAGGGTTCTAATATTTTTTTAATAGATACTTGCCCAGATTTTTTAGTAATTATGGCATGACCAGGATCTAGCTCTTTAACGTCATCAAAATCTACATTAAAAACGGTTTGAATTACTGGACGCTCTGAAGCTACAACAACAACTTCATCATCTTTATAATAATAAGTCGGTCTAATACCTGCTGGATCTCTTAAAACAAAGGCATCTCCATGCCCAATAAGTCCTGCCATAGCATAACCACCATCCCAATTTTTGGCAGCTCGTCGCAGTATTTTGCTTACTTTAAGTCGTTCTGCAATTAGTGGTGAGGCTTCTCTTTTATTATACCCTTCTTTTTTTAACTCTTTATAAATTTTGCTAACAGCATCATCTAAAAAATGACCAATTTTCTCCATAATAGTAATGGTATCGGTATATTCTTTTGGGTGCTGCCCTAATTCTATTAAATTACTAAAAAGCTCTTTAACATTAGTCATGTTAAAGTTTCCTGCCATTATTAAATTTCTGTGCATCCAATTGTTTTGTCTTAAAAACGGATGTACACTTTCTACGCTATTCTTTCCAAAAGTTCCATAACGTACATGACCTAATAACACTTCGCCTATATATGGAATGTTCTTTTTTTGTGCAGCAACATCATTTGCGTATTCTGGATGTTCTGTAAATTCTTTATTAACACGGTCGTTTATTTGAGCAAAAATATCTTGTATAGGTTGTTGCGCTATAGATCGTACACGGCTAATATAGCGTTCACCTGGTTTGGTGTCTAGTTTAATGCTTGCAAATCCAGCGCCATCTTGCCCACGATTGTGCTGTTTTTCCATCATTAAATACATTTTATTAACACCATAAAATGCGCTACCATATTTTTCTTTATAATATTCTAGTGGTTTTAAAAGCCTTATCATGGCTATTCCACATTCGTGTTTTAGTGCATCACTCATAAGTATATAAAGGTTTTCACTTTAGTTGAAATAAAAAAAATTTATTTTGAAGTTTTATATTCAATTAAAAACGCGCTATGTTTTAGAGCGCGTTGGGTTATGTTAATTTTATATCAAATTGTGTTAGTTGTTTAAACTGTAGCAAGCGTTTATGTATTTCTTCACTTGTTAGGTTTATCATGCGCTCTGTTCCAAACTTTTCAACACAAAACGATGCTAATGTAGAACCATATATAATGGCATTTTTCATGTTCTCGAATGATGTGTCTCCTGTTTTTGCAATGTAACCAGCAAACCCTCCTGCAAAGGTGTCGCCTGCGCCTGTTGGGTCAAAAACTTCTTCAAGCGGTAAGGCAGGAGCATAAAATACGTGGTCGTTATGAAACAACAAAGCACCGTGTTCTCCTTTTTTAATTACGACATATTTTGGTCCCATTTTATGGATTTTTCTAGCCGCAACAACCAATGAATATTCTCCAGTTAATTGTCTAGCTTCCTCGTCATTTATAGTAATAACATCAACACGTTTTATAATGTTATGTAAATCGTTTAAAGCAGAATCCATCCAAAAATTCATAGTATCTAAAATGACTAACTTAGGTTTAGTCGTCATTTGGTCTAAAACACTAGATTGGACGATAGGATGCAAATTACCTAACATAACTACTTCTGCATCACGATAATTTTCAGGGACAACAGGATTAAAATTTGCTAGCGTGTTTAATTCTGTAACGAGAGTGTCTCTAGAATTCATGTCGTTATGGTAGCGTCCGCTCCAAAAAAACGTTTTACCATCTTTAACAATTTCTACTCCAGAGAGATCGATATTTTTGCTTGATAATAAATCTAAATAATCTTGAGGAAAATCGCCACCAACAACAGAGACTGCAGTAGCGTTAATATTAAAATGTGATGCTGCAAGACCAATAAAAGTAGCGGCTCCACCAAGTATTTTATCGGTTTTTCCGAAGGGTGTTTCAATAGCATCAAAAGCCATTGTACCAACTATTACTAATTTACCCATAAAAGGAGTTATAATTTTTTGCAAATATACGTCTTTTAAGTGCTAAAAAACGAATTTATTTTCTCCCAAAATCCGCAGGAATTTCTCCCCAAGCTTTCGTTTCCCATTTTACGATAACGGTTTTGTAGGTGTTATTTTTTAACCAATCAATTGCACGATCAACCAAATCGTAAACAGGCTTATTCTTTTCGTTACGCTCTAATTTTGAATTACACATTTTTTTACGAACCCAACTCATAGCGGTTTTAGAGTCTGTATAAATAATACGATCGCTATTGTGTTTTTTTAAAAAACTTAACCCGTGCACTAATGCTAGAAACTCTCCTATATTATTTGTGCCTTCTTCAAAAGGACCTTGAATAAAAAGTTGTTTTTTTGTTTTAGTATCTACACCTCTATATTCCATTATTCCTGGATTTCCGCTAGAGGCTGCATCAACTGAAATGGAATTATAATTAGGTTGCCCTATTTTTTTGAGTTGCACTTCAGAAAGTTCACTTTTAAATTTTGAAGTTTTACCAATATAATCTTTATAGTTGCTTTTTAGAGCTTTTTTTGCTGCATCAAAAGTCAAGAACGATTTGTATACTGCACCTTGGTAATCTTTAATTTGCGCTTTGCAGTCGTCCCATGATTCAAAAACGCCTGTTTTGTGTCCTTTCCAAACGGTATAATATTTTTTTTTCTTCTTTGACATTTTTGTCATTTTCGCAAACGCGGGAATCTTATTATTTAAGTTCTAAATCTTATTGAGAAGTAATCGTTCAACCACTCTTGGAAAATGTTCCATTTCCAATTCATGAATTTTAGCTGCAACAGCCTCGGCAGAATCATTTGAATTCACATCACACTTTGCCTGAAAAATAATGGCACCTTCATCATAATGTTCATTTACATAGTGAATAGTAATACCTGTTTCTTTTTCATTATTTTTTACAACAGCTTCATGTACATGCATGCCATACATCCCTTTTCCACCATATTTTGGTAATAAGGCAGGATGCACATTAATGACTTTATTGGGGAAAGCATTTAAAATATTATCAGGGAATTTCCATAAAAAACCAGCTAACACAATTAAATCTGGATTAGAAGCTTTTAAAATATTTAGAATGTCATCAGTTTTTGTAAAGGCTACTCTGTTAAATGATAACGCACTAACTTTTAGTTTTTTACAGCGGTCTAAAACTTTGGCATGAGGATTGTTAGTGAGTACTTGAATAACAGAAGCATTATCTCTGTTGTGAAAAAACTTAATTAGATTTTCAGCATTAGTACCACTTCCGGACGCAAAAATTACAATACGTTTCATTTACAGACATTATGTTAAAATTATTCACACAAAAAAAAGAATAATTATTAACAATTAGAAGGCAAAACTGAAATACTTAAAAGTAATTTTAGTAAATTACCAACACATTTTTAAACTAAAAGGTTGTTTTAAAATAAAGTTTTTTATTTTTGCCACTTAATTAAAACTTAAAATTAAAAAATTATGTCAGACATTGCATCAAGAGTAAAAGCGATTATCGTAGACAAATTAGGGGTTGATGAGAACGAAGTTGTAACAGAAGCAAGCTTCACAAACGATTTAGGAGCAGACTCATTAGACACTGTAGAACTAATTATGGAATTCGAAAAAGAATTCGATATCCAAATTCCAGACGATCAAGCTGAAAATATTGCAACAGTAGGTCAAGCTATATCTTATATTGAAGCTGCAAAATAAGCACTAAAATTTATGGAAATAAAGCGAGTTGTAGTCACAGGATTAGGAGCTTTAACACCAATTGGCAATACCAAAGATGAATATTGGGATGGTTTAATTAGTGGTAAAAGTGGTGCTGCGCCTATAACATATTATGATACCGAAAAGTTTAAAACTAAGTTCGCTTGCGAATTAAAAAACTTTAATGCTACTGATTTTCTTGATAGAAAAGAAGCTCGTAAAATGGATAAGTTTGCGCAATACGCTATGGTAGCAGCAGACGAAGCTATTGAAGATGCTAAACTAAACCTTGAGGAAGTTGATAAGTTGCGAGTAGGTGTTATATGGGGAGCAGGTATTGGTGGTTTAGAAACCTTTCAGCAAGAAGTATTAAACTTTGCTGAGGGCGATGGTACACCAAGATTTAACCCATTCTTTATTCCTAAAATGATTGCAGATATTGCACCTGCAAACATCTCTATAAAACATGGTTTTATGGGGCCAAATTACACCACAGTTTCTGCATGTGCATCTTCAGCAAACGCTATGTTTGATGCTCTAAACTCAATACGTTTAGGGTATTGCGATGTAGTTGTAACAGGAGGAAGTGAAGCAGCAGTAACCATTGCTGGTATGGGTGGCTTTAATGCCATGCATGCCTTGTCTACTAGAAACGAAAGTCCAGAAACGGCTTCGAGACCTTTTGATGGAACCCGAGATGGTTTTGTTTTAGGTGAAGGAGCAGGTGCTTTAATTTTAGAAGAGTATGAGCATGCCAAAGCAAGAGGAGCAAAAATTTATGCCGAAGTAGCAGGAGGCGGATTGTCTTCTGATGCTTATCATATGACAGCACCACATCCAGAAGGTATTGGTGTTGTTGAGGTAATGAAAAACTGTTTAAGAGACGCAGGACTTAAACCAGAAGATGTAGACCATATTAATACACATGGAACATCTACACCTTTAGGAGATGTAGCCGAACTTAAGGCCATATCAAAAGTGTTTGGTAGTCATGCAAAAAGTATAAATATTAATTCAACTAAATCGATGACTGGGCACTTGTTAGGTGCAGCAGGAGCTATTGAAGCTATATCGGTTATATTGGCAATGGAGCACGGTATTGTGCCACCAACAATTAACCATACAACTGTAGATGAAAATATTGATTCTGAATTAAATTTAACTCTAAACAAGGCTCAAAAACGCGATGTTAAAGTAGCTATGAGTAATACGTTTGGATTTGGCGGACATAACGCTTGCGTAGTATTCAAAAAAATAGATTAAATCCCGAATGAAATAAACCATAACGATAAATTAATTTTTACAGTAAAATGAAACATGGTTTATTACATCTGACATTAATTTAAGATATTTATTATCAGATGAAAAACATTCGTAACATATTAAATTCCCGTTTTAAAAGCAACGGGAATTTTTTTATGCAATTAACTAAAATTCTTGGGTTTAAACCTAAGAAGCTAAAGTTTTATAGTACGGCATTTACACATCGTTCTATGAACATAAAAGACAGTAAAGGCAATGCTATAAATTATGAACGTTTAGAGTTTTTAGGCGATGCTATGTTAAGTTCGGTTATTGCGTCGCATTTATACCTCGAAGTGCCTAGTGGAGATGAAGGCTATCTCACAAAAATGCGATCTAAAATTGTAAGTAGAGAACATTTAAACGAACTAGGTAGAGATCTAAATTTAATAGATTTAGTTGAAAGCAAAATTCCATCAGGGCAATTTGGAGATAATATTCACGGTAATTTATTCGAAGCTTTGGTAGGTGCCATTTTTTTAGACAAAGGTTACAAATACTGTGAAAAATTTATATTTAAACGCGTTATAATTCCTTATGTAGATATTGAAACACTCGAAGGTAAGGTTATTAGCTATAAAAGCTTGTTAATTGAATGGTGCCAAAAAGAAAAGAAAACATTTAGATACAATGTATATGAAGATACAGGAAACGATGATGTTAGACATTTTTCGGTAAAGCTTTCAATAGACGAAAAAGTGATAGCAAAAGCACGAGCAACTTCAAAGAAAAAAGCCGAAGAAAAAGCATCAAAACGCGCTTTTTTTGCATTTCAGAATAGGATGTCAAGAATGATTTAAAAACTCTTTTATTAAAAAATCAACTACAACGTTTTAGTTTGTTTTATTGTTAAGATTAAGGCAAACATACTACAAATAATTGCTAAAATACTATATTTACAACCTTTAACAATAAGTTATGGCTGTTCACAAACTTGTTTTAGATGATGTTTTTGAAGAAGCGTTGTATACCTTAATTGCAATTCATTGCACTATTGAAGACTATAGGTTAGCTTATCTTTTAAACAAACATTTGGGTATAAACCTTGTAAGGAAATCATTAGATTTAGATTATAACAAAGATAAATCAACCTACTCTATTTTCGAATGGGAAGATGGTAAGCAATTAACAACATGGAGTTTAGTATCTAATATCTGTAAAACGCACGAAGCACCACAACAGGTCAATCAACAATCATTATTTAACACTCAAGAGCAAATAACTAAAACATTTAATTTAATACCAGAATATAAAGGTGTAAACTATTTTTTAAAAATAGATAACGACAACAGCTTTAGTAAAGAAGTCTATATTTTAAATAACATTTTAAATATTCCTCAAGTTGTAACCGCCTTTAGTGTTGATGTTAATCAACTAAAATCAAAAGATAATTTAATTTTTAACTAATGCCAATAAGAAAAAAAACCAAAATAGTAGCCACATTAGGTCCTGCAACAAGCACTAAAGATGTTTTAAAAGGCATGCTTGAAGAAGGCGTAGATGTATTTAGAATTAACTTTTCTCATGCCGATTATAAAGATGTGGAAGACCGTATTAAAATGATACGTGAACTAAATAAAGAGTTTGGTTACACCGCTGCAATTTTAGGAGACTTACAAGGTCCAAAACTTCGTGTAGGGGTTATGAAAGAAGAAGTTGTTGTACACGAAGGCGACGAAATAATATTTGCAACTGGTAAACGATTTGAAGGCACAAAAGAACGTGTTTACATGACATACGATAGGTTTCCGCAAGATGCAAAACCTGGAGAACGTATTCTTTTAGATGACGGAAAATTAATTTTCGAAGTCGTTTCAACCGATAAAAAAACCGAAGTAAAAGCCCGTGTTATTCAAGGCGGACCATTAAAATCTAAAAAAGGAGTTAACCTTCCTAATACCAATATTTCTCAGCCAGCTTTAACAGAAAAAGATATTGAAGATGCTATTTTTGCCATAAGTCAAGATGTAGATTGGATAGCTTTATCATTTGTAAGGCATGCTGAAGATTTAATGCAGTTACGCGATTTAATTAGCAACCATAGCAACCATAAAATTCCTATAATTGCTAAAATTGAAAAACCAGAAGCGGTAGAAAATATCGATAAAATTGTTGCACATTGCGATGGTTTAATGGTAGCTCGTGGCGATTTAGGTGTTGAGGTTCCTGCTGAAGAGGTTCCGCTAATTCAAAAACAATTAGTATTACGTGCTAAAAAAGCAAGAATACCAGTAATTATTGCAACACAAATGATGGAAACCATGATTTCTAGTTTAACACCTACTAGAGCAGAAGTAAACGATGTTGCAAACTCTGTTATGGATGGAGCAGATGCCGTAATGCTTTCTGGCGAAACCTCAGTTGGTAATTATCCTATACAGGTTATTAAACAAATGGCAAACATTTTAAAAAGTGTCGAAAATTCAGATTTAATACAAGTACCTCAATTACCACCGCACATTCGTACCAACCGTTACATTACAAAATCTATATGTTATCATGCGGCAAATATGGCAAACGAAATTAATGCCAAAGCCATTTCAACCTTAACAAATAGTGGTTATACAGCGTTTCAAATTTCGGCTTGGAGACCATCATCACACATTTTAGTTTTTACATCAAACAAACGCATCCTTACACGTCTTAGCTTACTTTGGGGTGTTAAAGCCTTTTATTACGATAAATTTGTAAGTACTGATGAAACGATTGAAGATGTAAATGCCATTGCCTGCAAAAAAGGCTATTTAGATGTTGGCGATATGCTTATAAGTCTTGCTGCAATGCCAATACAAGAAAAAGGCATGGTGAATACCTTACGGGTTACTGAAATTACAAGCTGTAGTTTTTAAAATAGTAGTATTTAAAAAAATATTTGGGTGCTACCCTTTTTGTGAAAAAATAAAAAGGGTAACGCTTTTATTCATACTTCCATTTTAAATTATTGAATTCATAAACACGGATATTTCATTATACCTTTTTTCAAGTCTCAAAAGAGAGAGTAGTTACAGTGCCTAACGTGAATAAAATCATCTTTGATTTGTAAGAATTTAATTTTGTATTTTGATATAAACACATCATATAATGAAAAAACTTTTTTTAGTACTTATTAGTTTTTTCTTTTTACTTTTCATGTTCAAAAGATGATTCTATTTTTATTGACAATGAGATTGTTGGTAAATGGCAAGTTGTAGAAATGGTAGATGATATTATTGATCCAGAAAATGAATACGATGTATTAGGGCTTTGGACACCTATTGAAAATGGGCGATTTGTCGAATTAAAATCTAATGGGCAGTTTACTAATATATATGGTTGTAGTTCTGGAAATTTTCGAGTAGAAAACTCTAAATTCTTTTTTTCATGTAAATATGAAAATAATGATTCAGTTTCTGAAATTCAAGGCAGTTATGATATTGATAATGAAGGAGTTTTAACTTTGTCTGTGGGTTTTGTTTCAGAAAGATTGAAAAGAGTAATTATAAACTAATCTAAAACTCAAACTTTAATTGCACACTCACACTTTTCTGTTCGGGTTTTTTCTTAGTTTCAGTATTTAAATTAGATAAAGAAATACCCAATAATCTTACAGAATTACTCATTTTTTCTTGATACAATAAATCTTTAGCAGTTTCTAAGATTATGCTAGTATCACTTACAAAATAAGGCAATGTTTTACTTCGTGTTTGCAAAGTAAAATCGCTGTATTTTATTTTTAAAGTCACCGTTTTTCCAGCGACACTACTTTTTTTTAAACGCCTAGAAACCTCATCGGCAATGTGTTTTAATTTTTCGAGCATAAAAATTTCAGACGATAAGTTTTCGCTAAACGTACGTTCGGCAGCAAGACTTTTTCTAATTCTATTTGGTTTTACCTCACTATTTTGAATCCCACGAACTATGTAATAATAATACCTACCAGATTTTCCGAAATTAGCATCTAAATACTCCAACGTTTTTTGCTTTAAATCCAATCCTGTAAAAATACCTTTTTGGTACATTTTTTCGGCAGTTACTTTACCAACACCATAAAATTTTCGAATATCTAGTTGCTCTAAAAAGCTTAAAACCTCTTCAGGATTTACGGTTTTTTGTCCGTTAGGTTTATTGTAATCGCTCGCTACTTTTGCAATAAATTTATTAATAGAAATTCCTGCCGATGCTGTTAAGCCAACTTCGTTAAAAATACGTTCTCTAATTTCCTTGGCAATTAACGATGCACTTGGGTTTCCTTTTTTATTTTCAGTAACATCTAAATAAGCCTCATCAAGAGAAAGCGGTTCAACCAAATCTGTGTAATCATAAAAAATAGCTCTAATTTTTTTAGAAATTTCAGAATAACGTTCAAAACGTGGTCTTGCAAAAATTAAATCAGGGCACAATTTTGCTGCTAAATTTCCAGCCATGGCACTTTTTACTCCAAATTTTCTGGCTTCGTAACTTGCTGCACTAACCACACCACGCTTGCCACCACCACCAACAGCAAGTGGTTTGCCCTTTAAATCAGGGTTATCCATTTGCTCAACAGAGGCGTAAAAGGCATCCATATCTACATGGATAATTTTTCTAATTGGTAAATCCATAGACATAACGTAAATTTAGGCAATTAAAGCCTTTTAATTATATTTACTAAAATGCTTATTGAAAATTAATGATAGAAATAGAACGCAAGTTTTTAGTAACCTCAAGCAATTTTAAAAACCAAGCTTTTAAAAGTACACGAATTATTCAAGGCTTTTTAAATCGAGATCCAGAGCGCACTGTTAGGGTAAGATTAAAAGATGACGCAGGTGTTTTGACTGTTAAAGGAAAATCGTCAATTAATGGATTATCGCGTTTTGAATGGGAAAAAGAAATCTCTAAAGAGGATACAAAATCGCTTTTTAGACTATGTGAAAAAGGGATTATTGATAAAATGCGCTATGAGGTAAAAGTTGAAAATCATATTTTTGAAATTGATGAATTTTTTGGAGATAATGAAGGACTAATTATGGCTGAAGTTGAATTGCAAAATGAAAACGAAACCTTTAAAAACCCCGAATGGTTAGGTAAAGAAGTTACTGGAGATATAAAATATTACAACTCACAATTAAGTAAACAACCCTATAATACGTGGCAATTATGAAAAAAATATTTTTAGCATGCATGATTTTATTAGTTTTTATAGCATGTAAAGAAGAAGCAAAAACATCAGTTAAAGAAGTAAAAGAAACTATAACCGAAACGGTAGTTGAACCTGTAGATTCTATAGTTGAAGTCGAAATAAAAGAACCTGTTAAAAAATCTGCTAGACAGCTAAAAGAAGAACTTACAGCAAAAGGCTTTAAAACCTTTGATTATGTTGATAAAAAAACAAACGACACTATTTTAATGCAACAGTATTTTATGGCTTTTTTAAAACGCGGGCCAATTCGAGGACAGAATGAAGAAGAAACAGCAGACCTACAGAAAGAACATTTAGCTCATTTAGCAAAAATGTACGAGCTAGGTTATGCCGATATTTCTGGGCCATTTGGAGATGATGGCGATATACGTGGTATTACCATTTATAACGTTCCAACACAAAAAATGGCAGATAGTTTAGCGAATTCTGATCCTATGGTAAAAGCAGGTAGACTAGAAATTGAAATGCATCCTTGGTGGGCAGCAAAAGGATTTCCGTTACGCTAATGCTAAAAGTATTTCGAGCTCTATATCTATTTTTAAACACAGCAATTATTATAGCGTTGTTAGCTATTCACTTTGTGTATAAAGAAAATAGTTATCAAAGTTCGCTACTTTATTATACGTTTCCGTTACCAATTATTATTTTAGTAGTTTTATTTTTAACTGTTTTTTTAAAAAGAAAAGTTAGAAAATTCAACTTATTAATAGCAGTATTATTGTTATTTATATGGTTAGGTAGAAGCTTTAAAATTAATCTTTCTGAAGATATTAAAGAAACCGATTTAGAAGTTGTTTTTTGGAATGCTTCTAGAGAAAATAATTTACAAGGGGCCTTTAATAAAAATGGTAGTATACCAGATGTTTTAGTTTTAGTTGAAACTGGGAAATATGTAATTGAGGAGATTCAACAAAAATACCCTAATTATTATTTTTATGCAGCTGATAGAGAATTGTTTCTTTTCTCGAAAACTCCTTTAGAAATTAGAAGTGAAAGCACTTCAAAATACAATACAACAGTTATAGATTTTAAAACAGCAGGAATTAATTTTTATGCAGTTGATGTTACTGGAAGTCCAGATGTTCCAAGAGAATGGGAGTTAGGATTTGTAAATGAAAATATTAAAATAAAAACAAAAACCATTTTATTAGGCGACTTCAATGTGCCATACGAATCAAAATATTTTGCACAAATTAAAACCAATTTTAATCATGCTTTTAACAAAAAAGGAAATGGTTTTAGAGAAACTTGGTTTTGGAATTTGCCGTTGCTTTCCCTCGATCATATTTGGGTCTCAAAAGATTTAAAAATTCTTAAAACTGAAAAAATAGGAACGTTTAAATCTGATCATTGTATGATTAAAACTTATGTAAGAAAGTAAAATGATTTTGGAGCTTTATCTAATCACTGAAATTATATAATTGCCATTAAAATCTTCTATAGTTTGAAGAACATCATTATAAGTTGCAGAATTTAATGAGAAAAATGTCCAACCACAAATTTGAGATTCAGCTTTTAAATTAAGAATCAAAGTGTCGGTTATTTCACTAGACAACTGAATTTCAAAAGTATTGTTGCCAGCTTCTCCAATTAAACTTAAGGCAATTAAGTTTTCTATGCCTTCAACATCATTAAAGACAACATTGGTAATTGTATTACCGTTAAATAATACTTTTATATCATCTGCAACAAAAGTATTATTTTCAATCAGGTTATTTCCATTACCATCAACCAATTCAATAAAAAGATTTCTATTAGCTGGATCAAATAGGTCACAATCAATACCATTATCATCATCAGTTTTACACGCAGTAAAACACAAAACACAAAATAGTAAAGTAATTAATTTCATTGCTTTTTTCTTTAAAGATGCATTTTTTATTGTATGGTTGCGTTTATTAAGGTGAAAAAATATTTATGCTTCCTACAATGTTTTAAAACCTGTATTTAAACTATTTCAAAATCTCAATCCATCGTTTAGCTTCATTTCCAAATTCATCAACCACAGTAATTGTGTGTTTACCCTGTTTTGGCTTTATAGCAAATTCATGAATATCTTTTGTACTCCCTAAAAATGTGTTATTCAAATACCAAAATAAAGTAGACTCTGGTTTTGAATGTGCTATTTTTAAAATGAGGTCGTTGGTATTACCATCAAAATCTTTCGGTAAAAAAATGCTGTTACTTTCTTTAGGATAAATAAATTCCATAGTAATGGCGTTTACACCTAAACAATCGTCTCTAAATTTTGGTAACGGCTTATAAAAAGGGTTTTTAGTTTTATAGTAATAAGCCATTAAAGGTGGTAAAACAAACCATGATTTATGTGTAATATTGCTGACATCTTCACATGAAGAATTGACTTGAAACGTTTCAGCTTTATCCAAATGAATTAAAACATGATACGGACAAGGTTTTGTTTTTAATCCACTTATTTGAATAAATTGATTTTCTGTATCAGCACAATTTTGAGAAGCTCTGTGTCCGCTTTCTATGCAAATTTCAACTTCCTGCATTTCATCAAAAGGTTTTGCAAACCAATCGCTATTTGGTAGCACATCAAACACATCAAATAAAATAGGCGCAGCAGTTTCTACGCCTACCAAACCTGGGCGACCTTCGCCATCGGCATTGCCTACCCAAACGCCAACTACATAATCTTTAGTAGTACCGATAGCCCAAGCATCACGAAACCCGAAACTAGTACCAGTTTTCCAAGCTATTTGTTTCGAGCTATCAAAAAACTCCCAACTTTCATCGCTTTCGGGTCTGTTAACTTCTTTTAAACTGTTATAAGTTAAATAAATTGAAGCTGCATCAAATAAGGTTTTGTCGGTTGTTTTTTTTCCAAAATTTATGTTTTCAGAAGCTAAAAAAGTGGGTTCGCAAAATTCATTTGAAAAATATTCGCTAGAAGTTTCAGAAAAATGATTTAAGGTTGAAGACAAAGCTGCATAGCTTTTGCATAAATCCCATAAGTTGCTTTCTGCGCCGCCAAGAATTAAAGACAAACCATAATGATTGGCATTGTATTTTAAATCTTTTAGGTTTAATGCTTTTAAATAATGATGGAACCTATCTAAACCAAAGGTTTGCAGCATTCTAACCGATGGTACGTTTAAAGACCGCGATAATGCTCGACTAGCAGGCACAACACCATCATAAGTTTTATTATAATTTTCTGGATTATAGCTTCCAAATTGGGTTGGAACATCGGCAACCAAAGTATTTGGTAAAATGTCGCCCGCATCCAACATAGCAGCGTATAAAAAGGGTTTTAAAATGCTTCCTGTGCTTCTGGATTTATCAATAATGTCAACATCTTTTTGATGTGTTTTATCTGTTGGTGTATTGCCTACATAAGCTAAAACCTGTCTAGTTTTTACATCTAAAACTAAAACAGCGGCGTTGTAAATTTCATTCTGACTTAGTTTATTGTAATGATTTTTAACAATACTATTTGCCTGTTTTTGAAGCTGTATATTTATTGTGGTTTTGATGCGCTTTCCGTAATGATATTTTGTTGTTTTTTGTAATAAATGTGGTGCTGTTTGTGGTAATGGATATGGTTTTTGTGGTAAACCTTCAACAATTGATAAATTATAAGTAAGTGAATCGATAACGGTTTTTTCTAATAATTTTTTAAGTAATCGATTTCTTTTTGTTAGTAAGCGTTCTTGGTTTTTTCCTGGATAGATTAAACTTGGTGCGTTTGGTAAAACGGCAAGTGTTGCACTTTCTGCCCAAGATAAATCATTAGCGCCTCTATTAAAATAACGCCACGATGCAGCATCCAAACCTACAACATTACCACCAAAAGGGGCATGACTTGTATAATAGGATAGAATTTGATTTTTGCTTTCGCGGAATTCCAATCGAGTTGCTAAAATAATTTCTTTAAATTTTTCAAAATAGGTGCGTTTCGTGCCTTTTCTAGATAAGCGAATAACTTGTTGTGTAATGGTGCTTCCACCTCTTGTTACTTTGCCAGATTTTATATTATCTCGTAATGCTTTAAAGATAGAAATTGGGTTAAACCCAGGATGTTTATAAAAATATTCATCTTCAAACTGAATAATACAAGTTTTAAATTTTTCAGGAATACTATCACTTTCTGGAAATCGCCATTGACCATCTTTAGCAATTTGCGCACCTAATAACTCGTTATTAGAACTTGTAATAACTGTTGAGGTAGGATCTTTAAAAAGTTGATTTGGCAAACAGAAATAATAAACAATTAAAAGCACAGCAATTATTGCTGATTTAATTTTGTTACGTTTTATGTAGTTAATTATTTGTTTCATTTATTTACCCTTCCGTCTTTGATTTCTTTTTGCGAAACCAAATCCACCTTCCCTAATTTAGGGAAGGATTTTTTGTTTATAGTTTCAATTTTAAATTTAGTTCAATTATGGTGTTACTTAACTCTCCTCCTTTTTAAGGAGGAGTGGCATCAGTTCCCCAAAAAGGAACTGATGACGAGGTGGTTATTAATTTTTAAAATGACAACTAATTTCCTCTAATACATTTGTAATATTCTCAAAAATTAGTTTGTTTTCAAATCGAAGAACTTTAAAACCTAAGTTTTCTAAATTTTGTGTTCTTTCATAATCATAATTTTGTTGTGCAAAATCTAAATGAATAGCTCCATCTAGCTCAATAATTAACTTTTCCGATGCGCAATAAAAATCTACGATATAATTTTGAATACTATGTTGTCTTCTAAACTTTTTTCCAGCAAGTTGTTTTCTTTGAAGATGTTTCCATAATATAGCCTCAGCGGGAGTTAAATTTTTCCGAAGCTCTTTTCTTCGTTCTTCTAAATATTTGCGATTGTGGATGTTTTTCATTTATTTACCCTTCCGTCTTTGATTTCTTTTTGTGAAATAAAATCCACCTTCCCTCAAAAAGGAAAGGAGTTAATTTTTAGTTTCTATTTAATTTTTATTACGCTTTTATATTTAGTTCTAATTTGCACTCTCTCCTTTTTTTAAGGAGGAGTGGCAGCAGTTTCCCAAAAAGGAACTAAAGATGAGGTGGTTAATTTTTCTCAATTCTTTTGTTTGTCACTTAAAAATATATACTCTAAGTGGTTGTGTTTAGATGTGTTTTAAGATAATTTTATGACGTTTTTTTGAATTAAATTCATACTCGCGTTCAACTTTACATATTCTTACGTTGTACCAACTGTACCAATCTTGTCGTCCTTTTTGCTGTGCTTGTAAATGCTCACTTTGTTGTTTCCAGTTTTTTATAGCCTCTAAAGTTTCCCAATAGCTAACTGTAATTCCAATAGTGTTTCGTGCACTTTCCATTCCTAAAAAACCGTTTTGTTGTTTTGCTAGAATTTCCATTTTTTCTGACATTTCCGAATAGCCATCAATATCTTCATTTTGCGTTGAAGTGAAAATAACAGCATAATAGGGTTTGAAATCTTTTTTCATAATTTACGTTTTATTTTATCCCAAGTTAAAACTTGAACGCCTTTTGAGTAGTGTACTTTATCAGGTTTATTATTAATTAAATGATTAAATCTAGGATAGTTAATTTCAAGATTTTCAATATGAATATTTTGAATTGGCCACTCTATATGATGCACATCGTACTCAATAATATGCTTTTTATAATCTTGAAAAACAGCATAGCGTTCGGTTAGCCATAAATCAGTTTTATCTTTTTTAACAGGAAAATTATTGAGATTATACTTAATGCGAAATGAATCACTAAACTCAGTATTGTTGGAGCTATAGTTAGTTTCATTTCTTTTCATTTTTGAATACCGATACGGAAATTTAGACAATACTTTTAACACCTTGCAAGACGACCGTTTGCTGCCTTCCATACTCAAAAAGTAAACACTTGGTTTTTTATTACAAACCACATAAACTCGAATGTTTATTTCGTAAAAATCTGAAATATGAGGAATTTTAGGCAAGCTTTTCACACCAATATTATTCATATTAAAAGCCACTAAACTTACCCAAGTTTTACCGTTTATAATATCTAATTCTATGTTTTTTGGAAGTAAGGGTTCTATTAATGCTTCATCAACTTCCCAATGTAAAAAAACAGCTTTATTCCATTCTTGGTAAAATTTCCATGGGCGTTTGGGGTATTCAAACGGACGATGCAAAGTCTGATTAAGTATTTCTGATGCTTTCATAATTTAAACCCCTTATTTTTTACTAATATAGCTCGCTTTATTGTTATTTTTAACATCTGAATAATTAAAAATTAAGACCTATTAATAAAAAAGGACAAATACTAATTTTGATTTTTTTAAATCTAACAGTTTTAAAATTACAAGCTCAATTAGGGTTTTGTAGCGGAAACTCTGGTGATCCTATTTTTACCGAAACCTTTGGTACGGGAACAACAAGTTCACCATTACCATCAGGAACAACAACTTATACTTTTTCTGGAGGATCGCCTAGTGATGGATTTTATACCGTATCAAGTAATTCAAATTGGTTTGGATGGTTTGATATTGATGATCACACTGGAGGAGATGCTAACGGAAAAATGTTGATTGTAAATGCTGATTATACAGCTGGAGAATTTTACAGAACAACAATAAGTGGATTATGCGAAAACACAACTTACGAATTTTCGTCATGGATGATTAACTTATTGCCTAACACATCTTCATGCCCAAATGGAGGTATTCCTATAAATGTAAGATTTGAAATTTGGGATAATACCGACACCAACCCATTAGCAAGTGGCAATACAGGTAGTATAAATGGAACTTCAAGCCCTAATTGGGTGCAATACGCCTTAGTATTTCAAACGGAGCCTGGGCAAACATCTGTTATTTTAAAAATGTTAAACAATGGTGTTGGTGGTTGTGGTAACGATTTAGCTATTGATGATATTGTTTTTAAAACATGTGGTGATACCGTAACTATTGAAGATGCCTCAAATAGCACAAATGCATATATATGCGAAGACCAATTTCCTTTTTCAACACAGTTAACAGCTATCCCAGATTTTGCTATTTTTTCATCTCATTTTTATCAATGGCAAGAAAGTGTAGATGGTATTAATTGGGTAGATATTGTTGGAGAGAACAACCAAAACTATACCACACCAGCTTTAAACAACACTACTTTTTACAGAGTTTTAGTGGCTGAAGATGTTGTGAATTTAGCAAACTCGTCATGCAACTCATCGTCCGAGATTTTTGAAATTAGAGCTATTACATTACCAAATGCCCCAGCAAGTAATGGCGATTTAATGGTTTGTCAAAATGATAATACACCGCTTAGGGTTAACGTACCAACTGATGTTAATGTAAATTGGTACGATGCTGCCGTTGGTGGAAACTTGCTTCAAACGAATAGCACCATATATAATCCAAATGGCGTTGCAGGAATATATTATGCCGAAGCAGAAACTAGACTTGGCGGCTGTTTATCTACTTCAAGAACTGCCCTAGAAGCTACTTATTTCGAAATACCAATTGTAACAGACGAAACCTTAGAATTTTGCGAAAACACCACCATAACCTTATCTGCTAATCCAACAAATCCAGGTATTGTAACATCTTACTTGTGGAGTAATGGCGCAATAACTGAACAAATTGATGTATCAAACCCAGGTGCTTATACGGTTAGGGTTAATAGCGGTACTTGCTCGGTTACCAAAACTATTCAACTTAATCAAATTGATAATCCAGTAATTGAAAATGTGACTTCAGATGGGAATGAAATTGTTATCAATGCCACATCAAACACTGGCAATTTGTTGTACTCATTAAACGGAAACATTTTTCAACCCAACAATACGTTTTTTAATGTAGACGGTGGCTTATATACGGTTTATGTAAAAGACCGCGATTGCTCACATATTACAACCCAAACCTATTTGCATTTTTATATTCCAAAGTATTTTACACCTAATAACGATGGCGAAAATGATGCATTCGATTTAAAAGGGATTGAGTATTACTCAAGCTCTTTTGTGTCTATTTTTAACAGATACGGAAAGCTTTTAAAGAGTTCTAGAAATAGACCGTTTTCATGGAACGGAACCTTTAATAATGAGTTATTACCAACCGATGACTATTGGTATATTGTTGTTATTGATGGGCAAAGGTTTACAGGGCACGTTACTTTAAAACACTAAATTATTTTGGGCGTTACCTATCGGGTCGGGCTTATTTGCATAGTGTTTTTTAAAGTGTCTTGTTTTTCAGACAGTTCTTTAATCAAAGTCATTAATCCTCCTTCAAATCCAGAAACTTGTTTTATGAAAGGTAAATGAGCACCAACAGACCTTCCTTTATAGATTTTATTGTCTTTAACCCAAAAGATAAAGGTTTCATTAAAATCAGTTTTAACAGCTTTAGTCGTTGAGCTAGCCATTTTAGGTAAATCCGATTCCATTCGAATCAAGAAAATAACTTTTTCTTTATCAGCGACTACTTCTACGATTTCAAGCTTTAAATTCGGCAAAAGAGTTTCAATCCTTTGAACAGCTGATTTTAGTTCATCACGACTATTAAACTTTCTTCCTTCGGTTGATGTATGTTCATAGTCCTCAACGAATAATTCATCGATTAAGTTTATATTATTTTGATTATAAACTTCATCAAAATAACGAGAAGTCAATTCAATATTGGACTCTCTTATAGCTTCATCAGTTGGTTCTTTCTGGCAGGAAGTTAATAATATCAGAAGTATTAGTGGAAATATTTTCATTTTACTATAGTTGTTGGTTTAATTGCTGCTAATGCATAGATAGGGTTCCGTTTGCAATGAACTTTATCGGTTGTTAAACGAATTTAGTCAATTTTTCTGACAAAGTCAAACCCTAAAAGCCACTATTTCTCAACCACAACCCATTTACCTTTTGTTCTAACCAAATACTCGTTATCGTACATCGCTTCAGCTTGAATACCTGGTAAATAATAGGTACCCAAATACGATGCATTTAACATGACGTTAAACGTTTTAGTGCTTTGTTTTC
>NZ_CAXIBN010000034.1:0-22607 GCF_964021735.1 uncultured Wocania sp.
TGGGGCAAGCTTTAAGAGGAGAAGATTTAACTATTTTTGGAGATGGTATGCAAACCCGTTCGTTTTGCTATGTAGATGATCAAGTAGAAGGCATATACAGGTTGCTGTTAAGTGATTACGCTTACCCAGTTAACATTGGAAACCCTAATGAAATAACAATTAAAGATTTTGCTGAAGAAATAATTAAACTAACAGGAACAGCACAAAAAGTAGTTTATAAGGATTTGCCTGTAGATGACCCTATGCAACGTCAACCAGACATTACCTTGGCAAAGAAGTTATTAAATTGGGAACCAAAAACGGGAAGAGCAGAAGGCATGAAAACAACTTATGATTATTTTAAATCCCTATCAAAAGAAGAGTTGTATAAAAGCGAACATAAAGATTTTAAAAATCATATAAAAAAATAAAGTGAATTATAGACAAGGTAGATATTCAAATTTAATGAAACCATTATTTGGTTTTATAGATTTAAGTATAATAATTGCTACTGTTTTTTTATTTAAATTAAACATTACAAATATTTATCTTTTTGTTGGCTATTTATCATTGCTTTGGATTGTAATTTCTTTTAAAAACCATTTTTACGAAGTCCAGAGGCACACTAGAATAATCCAAATTATACCGCTTTTAATTACTCAGATGCTTTTTTTTTCTGTAATTCTTTACACCTATATAGGTGTTTTTAAACAACCAAATATAAGCAGGTTGGGGCTAGCAAATTATTTGGCAACAGTTTTTGTACTAATTTCTGTTGTTAAAATTTTAACCTTTCTTTTGCTTAAAAGATACAGATCTGTTTTAAGAGGAAATACAAGAAATGTTATTGTTATTGGTAAAAATGAAAAAACCCGTCAATTAATTAAAACGTTTAATAGTAGACTTGATTTTGGGTACAAGTTTATGAAGCAGTTTAATGTTAGTAAAGATGAATTTTCGTTAAAAGAATGTTTTAATTATATTATTAATAATGATATAGACGAAATATATTTTTCTATAGCAGAATTATCTAATCAACAAATTAATCGTTTAATTGATTTTGCTGATAACAATTTAAGAGAACTAAAGTTTATCCCTGATAATAAAGATATTTTTACTAAAAAACTTAAATACGAGTACTATGATTATATTCCAATTTTATCCATTAGGTCTATTCCGCTTCAAGAATCTTTAAATAAATTTTTAAAACGATTATTTGATATCTTGTTTTCTTCATTTATTATTGTGTTTATATTATCATGGTTAACACCTATTTTAGCGATTTTAATAAAGTTAGAATCTAAAGGCCCTGTGTTTTTTAAACAATCACGGAATGGGTTTAATTATGAGGAATTTGATTGTTACAAATTTAGGTCTATGACTCCAAATAAAGAGGCTCATTTACATCAAGTAACAAAAGGAGATCAACGAATAACTAAAATAGGTAAGTTTATTCGAAAAACAAGTATAGATGAGTTGCCTCAATTTTTTAATGTGCTATTTGGTGATATGTCTGTTGTAGGTCCTCGACCTCATATGGTTAGTCATACTAACATATACGCACAAAAAGTTGATAAGTTTATGGTTCGCCATTTCGTGAAACCAGGAATCACGGGTTTAGCGCAAGTAAGTGGGTTTAGAGGAGAAATAGAAAAAGATAAAGATATTATTAATAGAGTAAAATATGATATTTTTTATATAGAAAACTGGTCATTACTTTTAGATATTAAAATTATTATTCAAACGTTTTTAAATGCTTTAAAAGGCGAAGAAAAGGCATACTAAATTTTTTTAATCAAATCATTTATTTGAATATTTAAATCAAAGTTTCTAAGAGCCGTTTTTTTAATTTTCTGCTTTAATTCAAAATCTATATGAAACGATTTAACCTCTGCAATTACTTTATTCAAATCATTATAATTACCAGACTTGGCAATCCATCCTAACTGATTATCTTTAATAATTGTTTCACCTTCTCCCCCACCAAAATAAATTATGGACAGCCCCAATCGTGCATACTCAAATATTTTTGATGGCACCGACCCATAAATCCTGTTTAACAAAGGAATAATGGTCACATCGTATTGTAATAGAGCTTTGTGAAGTTTATTTCTAGACATTTCACCATGGTAGTAAATAGGCGAGTTTGGGTTATTGTTAATAAAAGTTTTAATCTTTTCTTGTTCTGCGCCATTACCATAAATATGAAACTCGATATGAGTATAATCTAAATGCTGTATGAGCTTATAAATGCCTTGAGCAACACCCAGTAACCCTGCATATACTATTGTTAATTTTTCTTTGGTTTTTTCTTTATGCATAATATTAACAGGCTCAAAATTTGGATAATTTCTATATAAAAAAGTATCCTTTTCTGGGAATAGTGATTTTATATGACTTAAAATTTCTTCACTTTGCCCTAATATTAAATCAGCATTTTTATAGTTAAATCGCTCAATCTTTTCAAGTATTTTATAGCTAAAATTCTTTTTTAAAGCTCCTAATTCTAAACCAGCGATAGGCCATAAATCGCTAACATTTAAAATGAGTTTACGCTTTTTAGAACGTAAAAAAAGCACGCTAGTAAAAGCTACTAATAAAGGCGGTGATTGAATAATTATAGTTTTCGGAATTTTATTCCATAGAAAAAACCATACTAAACTAAAACTATATGAAAGCATAGCAAATAAACGTAATAGTTTATTTTTTGAGTTGCTAGCATAAATCCATAATCTGAATATTTTAACACCTTTTTCTGTTGAAATATGCTTAAGCTTATCTTTATAACCTTTGAATATTTTTCCTGTTGGATAGTTAGGTAATGGCGTAATTACTGATACCTTAAAATGATGTTTTTGTAGTCCTTCGGTTAAATGAAATATTCTATTTGCAGCAGCACCAGTTTCAGGAGGATAGTAATTGGTTATTATTAGAATATCTTTCATTTATAGCCTATAAATTTCAACCAAATGATTAATGATTCGTTCGGCAGCTTTTCCATCCCAAAGCTCAGGGATTTTACTTTTTTTCCAATCTCCAGAGAGTAAATTTTTAAAAGCAGCTTCAATTTTTATAGGGTTGTTTCCAACCAAAACATTAGTTCCTATTTCGCAAGTTTCTGGACGTTCAGTAGAATCGCGAAGCGTTATACAAGGGACATTCATAACGGTGGTTTCTTCGGTTATTCCACCAGAATCTGTTAAAACTGCAAATGCGTTTTTAACTAAATAATTAAATTCTAAATAGCCTAAAGGTTCAACATAGTGAAGATTTTCAAAATTCAAATTAAGCCCTTGTAGTAACTTTTTGGTTCTAGGATGAACAGGAAAGATGATTGGAAGGTCTTTCCCTAATGTAACTATTTGTGTAATTAGAGTTTTTAATTGATATTCTTCATCAACATTACTTGGTCTATGGAGCGTCATTACCAAATATTGTTTTTTCTTTAATTTTAAATTATTCCAAATATTAGATTGTTTTAATCTGTTTTCGTGTTTTCGTAATGTATCAATCATAACATTTCCAACGAAAAAAATGCTGTCTTTTGAGACCCCCAATTGCAGCAAGTTATTATTAGCGTAAGTAGAGGTTGTAAAAAAATAATCAGTTAAACTATCGGTTACAATTCTATTAATTTCTTCAGGCATATGCATATCTCCAGATCGAATGCCAGCCTCAACATGTGCTACTTTTATACCTTCTTTTTTAGCAACAATAGTACAGGCCATAGTTGAGGTAACATCGCCAACAACCATTACTAAATCGCAGGGATTTTGTTGTAATTCTTTTTCAAAAGCAATCATTATAGCAGCAGTTTGTTGTGCTTGTGTTCCGCTTTTTACTTCTAAATTCAAATTAGGAAAAGGAATGTTTAACTCTTCAAAAAAAGTATCGCTTAAATTCTTATCATAATGCTGCCCAGTATGAACCAATCTATAATTAATATCGAAGCCTTCAGACTTCTTTTTCTTTATAGCGTCAATTATCGGGGCTATTTTCATAAAGTTAGGGCGTGCACCAGCGATAATAGTTATCTTCATTGGTTTTTTGGTATTAATGATGAAAACTGTTTAAGCTTACCACTTTTAGAGCGTTGTAAATAGTCTTGTTTTTCAAAAAGTATATGCAATCCTTTTTCAAGATAATGTTCCATTTCAGCTTTAATTATAGTTTCCTTTTCTTTTGAAAGAGTTTTATCACTTACATAAATAATTTTAAACGTATCTAGTTTTATTTGCTTAATTATAAACTCTTTTACATGTCCATCACCTTCTATGATACTTTTGGTAATATAGTAAAAAGTAAGTCCTGCTGCCTTTTTTCCGCTAGGTAAAATAGCAATATCATTTGTTCTGCCTACTAGTTTTTCAAGAATGGGTTTTTTGAGCGTACTGTTTTTTGAAAGCACACCAATATCGCCAATATCGTAACGTATAAATGGCTGCGATTTATTATAAAGTGATGTGATTACTAGCCGTCCTTCTTCGCCTAAAGGCAATACATTGTTTTCATTATCTAAAACTTCAACAAAAAGGGTTTCACTATTAACTTGCCATGTGTTATTTGGGTTTTGAAATGCGATTAAATCCAGTTCAGAAGCTCCATATTCATTAATAACAGGTACACCAAATTGAACTTCCATGAGATGTTTGTCATTTTCAAAAAGCATTTCTGAGGTTACAATACAAACCCTTAAAGATTTGCAAACGGTATTAAGTATTATGTTTTTGCGTTGTAAATATTTAGCAAACTGCACGATTGGGCTCGTATATCCATTAATGTATTCTAACTGTTTAGTTTTTAATTTTGTTAACCAATTATCAAAAGCTGTATCACTTAAATCAAATACATTAAACCGCGATCTATTACTTATAAAATCTTTTAATTTTTCAGTATAATACCCTTTTCTATCTAATGGAATTCCATAAAGCCTAGCCTGCTTTGAGGCGTTAAAATCAATGTTATACCAACCAAATCGATCTTGAATTACTGCCCAAGTTAAGGCATGGCAAAACTTATCTTTAGAAAAGATAAATGGTGTTCCAGAAGCTCCAGATGTTTTATCAATATAAATATTGTTTGTTGTAAAACCATCAGACAAAAGCGATTGTAAAGGGTGTTGCAAATCGTGTTTTGTCATTACAGGAATACTATTCCAATCTTTAGGACTAGCTTGTTTTGCAAAGACTTTATAAAACCCATTATGCTTTAAGTGATAAGCAACAATATCTTGTTTTTTAGTTTCTAGGTAAGATTCGAAGTCTTTATCATTTTTATTTTGAATAGACTTTAAATGCCTTTTGGCTTCTTTTATTGGGAAGCCTTTTAGTTTTAATGAAAGATCAAATAATTTCAAAAGAAAAAGATAATTTTTGTAAAGTAAATAAAAAATATTCGTGTATTCGTAGCATTAGTTTTATTTTTGCGCATTATAAAAAACTACACCACAATGAATATTTTAGTATTGGGTTCTGGCGGAAGAGAACACACTTTTGCTTGGAAAATTGCTCAAAGTCCTTTATGTAAAGATCTTTATGTAGCTCCAGGAAATTCTGGAACAGCAGAAATTGCAACTAATGTAAATATTGGAGTAACCGATTTTGAAGCTATTAAAACCTTGGTTTTAGATAAAAATATAGATATGGTTGTGGTTGGACCAGAAGATCCATTGGTAAAAGGTGTACACGATTTCTTTTTAAATGATGACAGTTTAAAACAAGTTTCAGTTATTGGACCACAAAAAGAAGCTGCCGAATTAGAAGGTAGTAAAGAATTTGCAAAAGAGTTTTTATATCGTCATAATATTCCAACGGCAGCTTACGAGAGTTTTACAAAAGATTCATTAGACAAAGGGTATGTTTTTTTAGAAAGATTAAAGCCTCCCTACGTTTTAAAAGCAGATGGATTAGCGGCCGGCAAAGGCGTTGTAATTCTTAATGATCTAGATGAAGCAAAAGCCGAATTAAAAAGCATGCTGGTTGATGCCAAATTTGGCGAAGCGAGTACAAAAGTAGTTATAGAAGAGTTTTTAGACGGTATAGAGTTAAGTTGTTTTGTATTAACCGATGGTGAAAACTATAAAATTTTACCAACCGCTAAAGATTATAAACGTATTGGCGAAGGCGATACAGGGCTAAATACTGGTGGTATGGGAGCAGTTTCTCCAGTGCCTTTTGCTACAGATGAATTTCTTAATAAAATTGAAGAACGCATAGTTAAACCAACCATCAATGGTTTTAAAAAAGACAACTTACCGTATGTAGGTTTTGTATTTATTGGACTTATTAAAGTTGGAGACGACCCTAAAGTTATTGAATATAATGTTAGAATGGGCGACCCAGAAACGGAAGTAGTACTACCAAGATTGAAAAATGATTTTGTTGAAATACTTCAAGCCATGTCTAATGGCACATTAGATAAGATTGATATAGAAATTGATGAGCGTGCAGCAACAACTATTATGTTAGTATCTGGTGGTTACCCTGAGGCTTACGAAAAAGGAAAAGAAATTTCTGGTGTTAAAAACATTACTGAATCGATACCATTTCATGCAGGCTCACAATTGAAAAATGGAAACATAGTAACCTCTGGCGGACGTGTAATGGCTATAACTTCTTATGGAAATACATATAAAGAAGCCATAAAAAAATCTTACCAAAGTATAGAAAAACTACATTTTGATAAGATGTATTATCGTAAAGATATTGGTTTCGATTTATAGATACGAGTGCGAAGAAATGCTTTTATCTTCTTCGTTGTTATTATCAAAAATTCTAAGTTGCCCCATCCAATAAACCATAGCAATAAAACCTATGATTAAGAATAGCCAAGATACTATGTTTGCTGCAAACCAGTTATCAAGTTCTAACATTCTTAAAGCATCGTAAGGCGCAAAAAGCACATCAACAAATAAATCTTGTATAGCGTAAAAGAAATCTTTCATGTGTATTATATTATTTTATAACCGAATATATAGTTAGTATATTTACGTTACAAAAATACAAAAAGAGTTAATGATTACAAGCATTTTTAATAAATCTAAGCCAATAAATTTCACGATTGTTTTTTTTATTACGCTATTGGCTTTTATTGTATTTTATTTAAAGCATGTAGAAGTGCCTATTACCGCTTCATTTTTTTTAAAAAACACACTTTTGTTCTTTGTTAGCTACGTGTCTATTTTGGCGCTTAGCTTTATTGTTGATAAAAACAGTTTAACGCAAAAAAGCAATTACGAAATTGTACTGTATAGCTTGTTTTTATTAGCACTTCCGCAAACGGTAAATAACCCAGATATTATTTTTGCTAACTTTTTTGTGTTACTTGGTTATAGACGAATTATAAGTTTGCGCTCTCAAATAAATGTCAATAAAAAACTATTTGATGCTGCTTTTTGGTTTGGTATTGCAGCACTATTTTACTTTTGGGCTATATTATTTTTTGTACTTATTATTATCACATTGCTTTTATATACTGATAATAGTATTAGACATTGGTTGATTCCGTTTACAGGATTATTAACTGTTTTTTTAATTTCAATTAGTATTTCTATAATTTGGCACGATAGTTTTTTTGGAATATTTAGTAGTTTACCAGAAGTAAGTTACAATTTTAGTGACTATAACTTGATGCAATATGTAGTAATAATAACGATGCTATTTTCTTTCGGAATGTGGGCATCAATTTTCTATATAAAAAATATTAAACAAAAAAAGAAAGCTTTCAGACCATCATATTACGTGGTTTTATTTGCAGTACTCATAGGTTTTTTAATTATAGTATTTGCACCAAATAAAAATGGCAGCGAGTTTTTATTTTTGTTTGCGCCTTTAGCCATTATAATAGCTAATTACATTGAAATTATAGAAGAAAAATGGTTTAAAGAGTTGTTTCTTTCGGTTATAATTGTAGTTCCTTTTGTAATGCTATTGTTGTAGCTTTTTACCAAAAGCCAAATCGCCTGCGTCACCAAGTCCAGGGATAATATAGCCTTTATCATTTAAAGTTTCATCTATAGCAGCAATCCATAAATGTGTTTTTTTATTGAATGTTTTATTAACATAATCAACACCTTCTTGAGCTCCAATAACACTAACTAAATGTACCTCTTTAGGTATACCAAAAGGTTTTAAAGCTTCAAAAGTAGCCACCATAGATTGACCAGTTGCCAGCATAGGATCGGCAAGAATTAAGGTTTTATTTTCTAAATCTGGACAGGCTAAATACTCTACAATAATTTCAAAACTTTCAGGGTTTTCCTTATGATGTCTATATGCCGAAATAAATGCATTTTCAGCGGTATCAAAATAATTAAGTAAGCCATTGTGTAGTGGTACACCAGCTCTTAAAATAGAACATAAAACAATATCATTCTCTAATAAATCCATAGAGCAACTCGCAAGAGGTGTTTTAATTTCCGAATTTTTAAAACTTAAAGATTTACTCATTTCGTACCCTAAAACTTCTCCAATACGCTCAATATTTCGTCTAAAACGCATGCTGTCTTTTTGAATAGTAACGCCTCGTATTTCAGAAATAAACGTATTTAAAACAGAGTTTTGTTGAGATAAATTATGAATGTGCATCTTGGTTTTTTGTTATTTTGAAATAGTAAAGTTAATTATTTAGAAGTATATTTACACTTTAAAATTAACACATTATGTTTACAAGTAAAGCCAATAAAATTTTTCAAGACGTTATAGAAAAATATCATGTAATTAACACGGTAGACCAACCTTTTATTAATGTTTATAACAAAGACACAAATTTGTTAGAACATTTATTATACAGAAAATGTTGGATTGATACGGTGCAATGGCATTACGAAGACATTATTCGCGACCCACAAATTGATCCTGTTGCAGCTTTAACTTTAAAACGACAAATTGATGCATCAAATCAAGATAGAACCGATATGGTGGAATATATTGATAGCTATTTTCTCGAAAAATATAAAGATGTTACGGTAAAAAGTGATGCTACTATTAACACCGAAAGTCCAGCTTGGGGTGTTGATAGGTTATCTATTTTAGCATTGAAAGTATATCATATGAATGAAGAAGCGACAAGAACGGATGCTTCTGATTCGCATAGAGCAGCTTGCCAAACAAAGTTAAATGTTTTATTAGAACAACGTGTAGATTTATCTACAGCCATCGATACACTTTTAAGCGACATTGAAAAAGGTGATAAATACATGAAGGTTTACAAGCAAATGAAGATGTACAATGATGATGAGTTAAATCCTGTATTGCGTTCGCAGAAATAAGTTATAAGATTATTATTTTTCTTTTAAAGGAAAGTTGGATTTCAATTTATTAAAAATTGAAAGACGGAAAGGTTATGCCAAAACCATCAAAAGATATCCTAGTTATTCGTCTCTCTGCTATGGGCGATGTCGCTATGACGGTTCCTATTTTGTGTGCTTTATCACAACAACATCCCGATGTTAAAATAACCGTTTTAACAAAACCCTTTTTCGCACCTTTTTTTAGAGGTTTACAGAATGTTACTGTTTTTCCAGTTGAGGTTAAAGAAAAACATAAAGGCGTTTTCGGGCTTTACAAATTAGCGAGACAACTTAACAGAGACAATCATTTTTATGCTATTGCCGATTTACATAATGTTTTAAGAAGCAAAATTTTAAAAAAGTTTATTCGGTGCAAGCGCTTTGTTTCCGTTGATAAAGGCAGAAAAGAAAAACGTCTTTTAACTTCTGGAAAAGCATTCAAACAACTTAAAACTACACATCAACGCTACGCCGATGTTTTTCAAACATTGGGTTTTCCTTTAGATTTAACCAAACCAACATTTCCTAAAAAAGCAGATTTAAATCAAAACCTCCAATTAATTTTAGGTGAAGATTCTAAAAAAAGAATTGGGATTGCTCCTTTTGCGGCTCACGAAGGAAAGATGTATCCTTTAGATTTAATGAAACAAGTTATTGAAATCCTTTCAAAAGATTATAAAGTGATTTTATTTGGTGGTGGAACTCATGAAATAGATTTATTAAATGGTTTTGAAAATGAATTTAACAATGTTATCAATATTTCAGGAAAATTAACGCTTGATGAAGAAATGGACATAATTTCAAACCTAGATGTGATGCTTTCTATGGATTCTGGGAATGCGCATATTGCTGCTATGTTAGGTGTAAAAGTAGTTACTATTTGGGGTGTTACACATCCATTTGCTGGTTTTGCGCCATTTAATCAACCCGAGGATTATGCATTGCTTGCCGATAGAAATCAATATCCTAAAATACCAACCTCAATTTACGGGAATAAATACCCAGAATATTACAAAGAAGCTTCACGAAGTATTACTCCAGAAACTATAGTTAATAAAATTGTATCTATTATCTAACAGCGAAGCGATCTAAAGTTTAGCGTCTTTTTCTAGACATCATCATAATCAATAACAAGTGTTGGCGTTGTTGGATGTGCTTGACAAGTTAAAATTAAGCCTTCGGCAACTTCACTTTCTGTTAAAATATTATTTTGCCTCATCGTCGCTTCACCTTCTGTAATACGAGCAATACAACTGCTGCAAATACCACCTTGACAAGAATATGGCGCATCTAAATCTTCATCTAGAGCCGCTTCAAGTACGGTTTGTTTGGCAGACATTTCGAAAGTTGTTGTTTCATCATCAACTACAACGGTTATTTTGGTTTTTCCGCTAGGAGTAACATCTTCTTCAATTTCAGCAGGTTTCGCCGCTTTAAAAAGTTCAAAATGAATACGGTTTTCATCAATATCATGTTCAGTTAAAACATCTTTTACCATATGAATCATGGCTTCTGGCCCACATAAATAATAAGCATCAACATCAATATGTTTGTGCTTATTTTTCATGACGTAGTTAACCGTGCTTTTTTCAATGCGACCAAAAATAGCATCGTCTTCATCAGCTTGACTAAATACAAATTGAATAGAAAAACGATCTTTATATTGATGTTGAAGTTCTAATAGTTCATTTAAAAACATGGTGTCTTCAGTAGTTTTATTACCAAAAACTAAAATAACTTTACTTAAAACTTCTTCTTCTAAAGCACATTTAATAATGCTTAAAATAGGTGTTATACCGCTTCCTGCAGCAAATGCTGCTATGTTTTTGGTTTTAGAATCGTTAGGCTCGAAAACAAAGCGTCCTTTTGGGGGAGCAACGTCTAAAGTATCACCAATTTGTAATGTGTTGTTAGCATAAGCAGAAAAAGTACCGTCTTTAACTTCTTTTACGGCAACCTTTATCTCACCACTTTTAGGCGAAGAACAAAGTGAATAATCGCGACGCACTTCGTGTCCGTCAATTTCTGTTTTTAGGGTAATATACTGTCCAGCTTTAAAAGCAAAAGTATCGTTTAAATTTTCAGGAATGTTAAAACTAATGCTTATGGCTTTACTAGTTTCTCTTTTTATTTCTTTTATGGAGAGTTTATAAAATGATGACATAAATAAATTTTTGACAAAAATAGTGAAGTTGGTTTTTAAATTTTAACTTTATTTGTAACAATTGCGTTAAAACGTTTACTAACCGATTGAACTAAATTTAAAAATAAAACTAACCAAAAATATGATTAAGCATTTTATAAATTTAGAATGGAAGTCCTTTTTTAGATCGGCTAGCCTTGGGAAAAGCATTGCTATTAAAATATTCATGAGCTTTATGGCTTTATATTTTATGGTTATGTTTCTTATAATGGGCTTTTTTATGGATAAAATCTTAAATAAGGTATATCCAGATTTAGACCCAATAGTTGCTTTTAACGGTCTTTTGTTTTTTTGGATAATAGGAGATTTACTTATTAGGTTCTTTTTTCAAAAATTACCAGTTATGAGTGTTAAGCCACTACTAACACTTCCAATAAAACGAAAATCTGTAGTTAATTTTGTTTTAAGAAAATCAGCACTATCATTCATAAATTTTTTACCACTATTCGCTATAGTTCCTTTTGGGCTTAAATTAATAGCAAACGATTACAACACATCAACCGTTTTAATTTGGATGTTTGTTATTGTGTTAATTACGCTAATCAACAATTTTTTGAATTTTATTATTGAAAGTTTATCTGCTAAAACAGAGCTTTCCTTTTTGCCAATTATTGTTTTTGTAGGCTCTCTTTTTGCATTAAATCATTTTAATATTTTAAATATAACTGAGTTACTTTCAAATGGTGTAACGGCAATTACTAAAAACCCGATTTTATTAATCATTCCAATTTTAATTTTAATTGGGTTATATGTATATAATTTTAAAATTTTAAAGCAAAAACTGTTCTTAGATAGCGGATTAAAAACAAAAGTGAAAGAGGTAAACGCTTCAAATCTTGAGTGGACTAAAAACTTTGGAGATATAGCACCTTTTCTGCAGTTAGATTTAAAACTGATTTGGAGAAATAAACGCACTAAATCGTCAGCATTTTTAGTGTTAATTGGCTTGTTATATGGTTTGTTTTTTTATCCGCAACCAACGTATCAAAACATGCCTTGGTTTTTTATGTTTATCGGGGTGTTTTCAACAGGAATCTTCTTAATCAATTTTGGGCAGTTTATACCAGCTTGGGATAGCGGTTATTACAAACTCCTTATGAGCCAAAATATTAAGTATGAGCAATATTTAAAATCTAAGTTCACTTTAATGGCAGTAAGTGTAGTTGTTTTATTTGTATTAGGAATTCCGTACGTGTATTTTGGATGGAAAATTTTACTAGCGCATTTTGCGGCTGCTATTTATAATATAGGCGTTAACACACATGTAATTTTATATGGTGGTTCTTTTAACCGAAAGAAAATAGATTTAAGCCAAAAAGCAGCCTTTAATTACCAAGGCACGGGTGCGGTACAATGGTTAATTGGTATTCCGTTGCTACTATTGCCAATGGGTTTATTTGCACTGTTTTACTTTTTAACAGGCTTTGAAATCGCTTGTTTAATACTAGCCATATTAGGTCTAACAGGTATTGTGTTTCACCAAAAACTAATGAAAATAATTACTAAGAAATACTTAGAATCAAAATATAAAATGATCAATGCTTTTGATCAAGACAACTAAAAGAAAACATTATGATTACAACATCAAATCTTTCAAAAAAATACAGCAACAATATTGTTTTAAATATAGAAAACTTAGACATTCCTAAAGGACAAAGCTTTGGATTGGTAGGGAATAATGGTGCGGGAAAAACCACGTATTTTAGTTTGCTTTTAGATTTAATTCAGCCCACAACCGGATATATTGAAAACAACAATATTAAGGTAAATGAAAGTGAAGATTGGAAACCGTTCACCTCAGCTTTTATTGATGAAAGCTTTTTAATTGGTTATTTAACGGCTGAAGAATATTTTTATTTTATTGGTGAATTACGCGGACAAAACAGAGCCGATGTTAATAGGTTGGTAAGCCAATTTGAAGATTTTTTTCACGGAGAAATTCTGGGTCAAAAAAAATATTTACGAGATTTAAGTAAAGGAAACCAAAAAAAGGCAGGTATAGTCGCTGCGCTTATTGGTAACCCCGAAGTTATTATTTTAGATGAACCTTTTGCAAACTTGGACCCCACAACACAAATTCGATTAAAAGGCATTATTAAAGATTTAGCCGAAAAGCAAGGGGTTACGGTATTAATTTCCAGTCACGATTTAATGCATGTAACCGATGTTTGCGAACGTATTGTAGTGCTTGAAAAAGGTGAAATAGTTAAAGATTTAGCAACAAGTGAAGCCACTTTAAAAGAACTTGAAGCACATTTTTCGGGAACTGAGGCAGTTTAAAAGCCAATTGATTTTTATAGCTAAATCCAAAAAGATGCTTATTTTTACGATATCGAATAATAATAACTGTACTTTTAAGTTATTTATTAGATTAAAAAACTAGCATTGAAAGGATTTATAAAACCCATATTATTCATAATATTTTCTGCTATTTTAGTAACAGGTTGTTCCAGAAAAAAAAACACCTTCCTTACTAGAAATTACCACGCAGTTACTACCGAATTTAATACCCTTTACAATGGCTATTTAGCATTAGAGGAAGGCAGAAAAACCCTAAACGAAAGTTATGCCGATAATTATTGGGACATTCTTCCTATCGAGCGTATGCAAATCCAAGAAGAGGTTGTACTACCTGGGCAATCTAAAAACGAAAATTTTAATAGAGCCGAAGAAAAAGCGGTAAAAGCTATTCAAAAACACAGTATAAGTATTGAAGGCAAAGAGAAAAATCCGCAAATAGACGAGGCGTATTTATTGTTGGGAAAGGCGCGTTATTTCGATCAGCGTTTTGTACCGGCATTGGCGGCGTTTAATAATATTCTTAATAAATATCCTACCAGTGATAAAATAAATCAAGTTAAAATTTGGCGTGAAAAAGCCAATATCCGTTTAGATAATAACGAAATTGCTATAAAAAAATTAAAACGCTTATTGGACGAAGAAGAGCTGGATGATCAAGATTTAGCCGATGCTACTTCTATATTAGCACAAGCGTATTTAAACACCAAATCTGTAGATAGTGCTATTACACAAATAGAAATTGCTGCCAACGCTACAAAAAATAATGACGAACGAGGACGTTATCGTTTTATTCAAGGACAACTCTATAACACATTAGGTTATAAAGACAGTGCTAATATAGCATTTGATAAGGTTATTGAACTCAATAGAAAAACGCCTCGAATTTACATGATAAGTGCACATATCGAAAAAATTAAAAATTTCGATTATAAAACTGAAGATAAAATAGCGCTTTTAGAACATCTTAATGAACTTGAAGAAAATAGAGAAAACAGACCGTATTTAGATAAGATTTATCATCAAATTGGCGAGTATCATTTAAACAATCAATCAGATTCTTTAGCAGTGGCTTATTATAATAAATCGTTGCGTACCAATTCGCAAGATAAATTGTTAAGAGCTAAAAATTATCAAACCCTTGGCGATATGAGTTTTGATACCTCTAGATATGAAATCGCTGGTAATTATTACGATAGTACGATGACAAATTTGCTATTAAACTCTAAACCATATCGTATTATTAAAAGGAAGCGAGACAATTTAGAAGATGTTATCTATTATGAAAACGTAGCTCGTGTAAACGACAGTGTTTTACAATTAGTAAACTTATCTGAAACGGAAAGATTAGAATATTTTGAGTCGTTTGTTGAAACTTTAAAAGTTAAAGCCGAAGAAGAAAAGGAAAAAGCCGAAGCTGCAGAACGCAACACAGGCTTAGCAACGATTAATAATAAAATTGGAGGACAAGCACAAAATAATGCTACACCAAATCAAGCTACTTTATTTTATTTTTATAACCCCACTACAGTGGCGTATGGAAAAAATGAGTTTATTAAAATTTGGGGCAACAGAACGTTAGAAGATAATTGGAGATGGTCTAACAAAACAATTTCAGGTACAGGAAATTCTGTATCAGACATTAGTATAGTAGCTTCCGCATCGGATGAAGAACGGTTCGATCCGGAGTATTACATTTCTAAAATTCCTTCCGAAGGGAAAGTAATTGATAGTATTTCAAAAGATCGCAATTTTGCATATTATCAACTAGGACTCATTTACAAAGAGAAGTTTAAAGAATACCATTTAGCAAAAAGCAAATTTCAAAACTTACTAAACAGTAATCCAGAAGAACGATTGATAGTGCCGTCAAAGTATAATCTATATAAGATTTATGAATTACTAGGGGAAGGTGATGAAGCTTCCATTGCTAAAAATGAGATTATTACAAACTATCCAGAATCGCGCTACGCTACCATTTTAAACAATCTAGATTTAGCTAGCTTAAAAGATGAGAATAGCCCTGAAAATGTATATGAAAACGTATACGCTCAGCATAAAAATCAAGAATACGAAGAAGTAATATCTAAATGCGAAACTTATATAAATGCGTTTGATGGTGATCCCATAGTTTCAAAATTTGAACTTTTAAAAGCCACGGCAATAGGTAGGTTATTTGGTTACGATGCTTATAAAAAAGCCATTAATTATGTAGCCATTACATTTGCTAACACACCAGAAGGTCTGCAAGCACAAAAGATAGAGTCTGAGGTTTTACCAAAAATAGCAAGTACTGATTTTGTTGAAGAAATCGACGATGTTTCAACCAACTTTAAAGTGATTTATAAATTTGAAAACTCAAATTCTGATAACATAGAAGCTTTCAAAAAAACTTTAGATACTGTTTTAGAAAACATAAAATATTACGCTTTAAAAACATCAGTTGATGTTTATAACCCAAACACTACATTCGTTATTATTCATGGTTTAAAAAATGCTCAAGTTGCTAAAACATTCGACCAATTATTAACCAAAGAAGATAGCCGAAAAATAACCGAACCTTATTTTGCAATATCATCTGCAAATTATCAAATCGTCCAGATTCATAAAAATTTGGACACGTATTTAAACATCAGTAATAATTAAAATTAATAACATTATGTTCTCTGATAATAAAAAAGATAAAAACATGGTAGAAGGAACATCGAGTCAAAATATTATATCTCAAGGCACTAAAATTGTAGGAGACTTTAATAGCGAAGGCGATTTTAGAGTAGATGGGATTATAGAAGGTAATATAAAAACCACCGGAAAAGTAGTTGTAGGTAAAGCAGGTTTTATAAAAGGAACCTTGCAAGGAACCGATGCTTATTTTGAAGGTAAGTTTTCAGGAAAGCTATCGTTATCTGGCACACTTACATTAAAAACAGCAGCGCATATTGAAGGCGAAGTAATTGTTGGAAAACTTGCGGTTGAACCAGGGGCAACATTTAATGTGACCTGTATTATGAAAGGCACTGTAAAAGAAATGAATAAAAGTGGACAGCAACAACCAAAAACACAGTCAGAAACCGAAAAGACAGCTTAATACTTACGCTCGATTCTCAGGTCTTGCCATTCAAATGTTTGCTATTATTGGTGTTGGCACTTTTATAGGGTATAAGTTAGATGAAAACTATCCTAATAAGCATAATTTATTCACACTTTTTAGCACATTGTCTTCAGTGATTATGTCAATAATATATATAATTAGGCGTATTATTGCAACTTCAAAAGAAGAACAATAAAATGAATAAACTTTTTAAAAAGAGAACGTCTAACTTTCTTATTCAGCTCATTGCTTTAAGTGTTTTATTATTTGGAATTCACACTTACTTAAACTTTCATTTTACTAAAGGCGTTATATTATTTTTTCCATTGTGGCACATCTATATGTTTCATTTAGTTACAGTTATTATAATCTATACTATAATTAATTACCGAGAGTCTGTTGGTAAAACAGAAGTATTTAATGCTTTTATACTGGGAATGCTTTTAAAAATGATATTAACAGTTGTATTCTTGTTGCCATGGATTTTATCCAAACCAGAACAAAAAGGATATGACCTTGCCAATTTCTTTATTCCTTATTTTATTTTTCTTGCATTTGAAGTGTATTCTGTAACTAGAATTCTTCAAAAAAAGTAACGAATCAATAAACTTAACTCACTTAAAAAACCACAGCTAAATAATCATTAAATTATTATTTGTCAATTCATTTTATGTGTGTACATTTGCACCGAATTTAAAGTAAGGTATTTTTAAGCGATACAGAATGACATTAAACACCTTTAAGAACGTATTATTTTCTGCATTATTTTTAGCAATATCATTTGCTGGATATGCAACAGAAGATTCAGACAACAAAGACGACAAAGAGTTCAATGCCAAAGAAATGATTTTGCATCACGTAAAAGATGCACATGAGTTTCATCTTTTTGACTGGAAAGGAAAGCCAATATCTATTCCATTACCAATTATACTTTGGACAGACAATGGTTTAACAACGTTTATGTCTAGTGAGTTTCATCATGACGATTCAGGTAAAATTGTTGTTGAAAAGAATGGAGGTAAGTTCGTAAAATTTCACGAAAAAATATATCAATTAGAAGCAGGAGTTAGTGCTGTTAGTTTTGATGCAGAACATCATCCAATAAATGCCTCTAAGCCATTAAATATTTCAATTACCCGAAATGTGTTTATGATGTGGGTTTCGGTAATTGTTTTATTATTAATCTTTTTTGCAACAGCAAGACGTTATAAAAAATCTGAAGATAATGTACCAACAGGTATAGCAGGATTTATAGAGCCTCTTGTAATATTTGTTAGAGATGAAATAGGCAAGCCAATGATTGGTGAGCATAAATATAAAAGGTACATGCCTTACTTGTTAACCATCTTTTTCTTTATCTGGATAAATAATATATTTGGTTTAATCCCAATTTTAAATGGCGCTAACTTAAGTGGTAACATTGCATTTACATGTACATTAGCGGTATTTACTTTTATAATCACAACATTTAGTGGTAACAAGAATTACTGGAAACATATCTTTTGGATGCCTGGTGTTCCTGTACCAATGAAAATATTTTTAATGCCAATAGAAATTATCGGGATGTTTGTAAAACCAATCTCGTTAATGATTCGTTTGTTTGCTAACATCACAGCAGGACACGTTATTATATTAGCATTAATGTCATTAATATTTGTATTTAAGTCTGTTGCAATTGCACCAGTATCTGTAGCATTCTCATTGTTTATTACAGTTATTGAAATTATTGTTACAGCAATACAAGCATATATATTTACAATATTGTCAGCCCTTTATTTTGGTATGGCAACAGAAGAAGAACATCATTAATTAATTTAAATTTTATATTATGACTATTACTGGAATTGCAGCTATTGGAGCTGGTTTAGCAGCTATTGGAGCTGGAGTTGGTATTGGTAAAATTGGTGGATCGGCTATGGAAGCTATGGCTCGTCAACCAGAGATGCACGGAAAGATTCAATCTTCTGCATTAATTTTAGCAGCCTTCGTAGAGGCAGTAGCACTATTTGGTGTTGTTGTTGCTTTCTTACAAGGATAAAAACCTAAGAATACTGAAGTAACGGTTGGTTACTTCAGTATTTTTTAAAATTTAAGTTATTTAAAACAAAAAAGAAATGGATTTAATTACACCTCAATTTGGATTGGTTTTTTGGACAGCAATTACATTTTTAGTATTGCTATTCATTTTAAGAAAATTTGCTTGGAAACCTATTTTAGGAGCAGTTGAAGAAAGAGAAGATGGAATTAAGAATGCTTTAGCATCTGCAGAAGAGGCGCGTAAAGAGATGGAGAATCTTCATGCAGATAATGAGCGTATTTTAAAAGAAGCTCGTGCAGAACGTGAAGCAATGCTTAAAGAAGCACGCGATATAAAAGCAAAAATGATTACTGATGCTAAAGATGAAGCACAAGCACAAGCCAACAAAATGATTGAGCAAGCACAAGCTGCTATTGAAAGCGAAAAGAAATCTGCTATGGCGGAGCTTAAAAATCATGTCGCAGGTTTATCATTAGACATTGCAGAAAAAGTAGTACGTCAAGAATTATCTAATAAAGACAAACAATTAGAATTAGTTGAGTCTATGTTAGGTGAAGCAAAATTAAACTAAGAAATAATGGCGGGAGCAAGAGCAGCATTACGTTACGCAAAAGCGGTTTTAAGTTTAGCATCAGATAAAAATATAGCTGAGGCTGTAAATAATGATATGAAGTTAATTGCTAAAACTATTGCAGGCAATAAAGACTTAAACAACATGCTTCAAAGCCCTGTAGTTAAATCATCCAATAAAAAGGTTGCATTGCTTAAAGTTTTTAAAGACTCAAATGCAATGACAACTACTATGATAGACACCCTAATTACAAACAGGAGATTAGCACTTTTAAATGATGTAGCAGCTAGTTATAACCGTTTGTATGATGAGTTAAAAGGTGTTCAAATTGCACAAGTAACAACTGCAATTCCCTTAACAGATGATTTAAAAGTTAAGGTTTTAGCAAAAGCGAAAGAACTTACAGGAAAAGATGTTGAAGTTAAAAATATTGTAGATGAAAATATTTTAGGAGGCTTCATTTTACGTGTAGGAGATAAACAATACAATGCTAGTATAGCAAACAAATTAAATAAGTTAAAAAGAGAATTTACTTTAAATTAAAATAAAATGGCAGAAGTAAAACCAGCTGAAATTTCAGCAATCTTAAAACAACAACTTTCGGGTTTTGAAGCATCGGCTTCATTAGACGAGGTAGGAACAGTATTAACAGTAGGTGATGGTATTGTACGTGCTTACGGATTGTCTAACGCTCAATATGGTGAGTTAGTAGAATTTGATGGCGGTCTTGAAGGTATAGTACTTAACCTAGAAGAAGACAATGTTGGTATCGTATTACTAGGACACTCTATAGCAGTGGTTGAAGGCTCTACAGTAAAACGTACTGGACGTATCGCTTCTATTAATGTTGGTGAAGGTATTGTTGGTCGTGTTGTTGATACATTAGGTAGTCCTATTGATGGTAAAGGACCAATCTCTGGTAAAACTTACGAAATGCCATTAGAACGTAAAGCACCTGGTGTTATTTTCCGTGAGCCAGTAACAGAGCCATTACAAACAGGTATTAAATCTATCGATGCGATGATTCCTGTAGGTCGTGGTCAACGTGAGCTGGTTATTGGAGATAGACAAACTGGTAAAACCGCTGTATGTATTGATACCATTTTAAATCAAAAAGAATTTTACGATGCAGGAGAACCTGTATATTGTATATATGTTGCCGTTGGTCAAAAAGCATCAACTGTAGCGCTAATTGCTAAAACATTAGAAGAAAAAGGTGCTTTAGCTTATACAACTATTGTTGCTGCAAATGCATCAGATCCTGCTCCAATGCAAGTATATGCACCTTTCGCAGGAGCTGCAATTGGTGAATACTTTAGAGATACTGGTCGTCCAGCTTTAATTATCTATGATGATTTATCTAAACAAGCCGTAGCTTACCGTGAGGTATCTTTATTATTACGTCGTCCACCAGGACGTGAGGCGTATCCAGGTGACGTTTTCTATTTACACTCTAGATTATTAGAGCGTTCTGCAAAAGTTATTAATGATGATAGTATCGCTAAAGATATGAACGATTTACCAGATTCATTAAAACCATTAGTGAAAGGTGGCGGTTCGTTAACGGCGTTACCAATTATTGAAACGCAAGCGGGTGATGTTTCTGCATATATTCCAACAAACGTAATTTCGATTACAGATGGACAAATTTTCTTAGATGGAGATTTATTCAACTCTGGTGTACGTCCGGCAATTAACGTAGGTATTTCGGTATCTCGTGTTGGTGGTAATGCGCAGATTAAATCAATGAAAAAAGTAGCAGGTACTTTAAAATTAGACCAAGCACAATTTCGTGAATTAGAAGCATTCGCAAAGTTTGGTTCAGATTTAGATGCTGTAACTTTAAATGTAATTGAAAAAGGAAAACGTAACGTTGAAATTTTAAAACAAGCACAAAACGATCCGTTTACAGTTGAAGATCAAGTTGCTATTATTTATGCAGGGTCTAAAAATTTATTAAGAGACGTACCTGTTGAAAAAGTAAAAGAATTTGAAAGAGATTTCATTGAATTCTTAAACGCAAAACATAGAGGTGTTTTAGACACTTTAAAAGCAGGTAAATTAACTGATGAGGTTACAGATACATTAACAGCTGTAGCAAAAGATTTATCAGGTAAATACAGAGCTTAATTATTAAACTAATGTCACTTTTTGCTTATTGCGAAGAGTCTTTATAAAATAAAGAATGGCAAATTTAAAAGAAATACGTAACAGAATATCATCAGTATCTTCAACGATGCAGATTACCAGTGCCATGAAAATGGTATCTGCTGCAAAGCTAAAGAAGGCACAAGATGCTATTACCGCAATGCGTCCTTATGCAGATAAATTAACTGAGCTTTTACAAAGTTTAAGCGCCACTTTAGATGCAGATTCAGGAAGTAAATTCTCAACGCAACGTGAGGTAAAAAACGTTTTAATTGTTCCTATTACTTCTAATAGAGGTTTATGTGGAGCGTTTAATTCTAACATTATTAAGCAAACACAGCACTTAATAAGCAATGTGTATGCAGATAAAAAAGTTTCTGTAGTTGCAATAGGAAAAAAAGCAAATGATGCTTTTGCAAAGCAAAATAGAGTTATTGCTAACAAAAGTGAAGTTTTCGATGATTTAACTTTTGATAATGTTTCTGAAATAGCTGAAATGCTAATGGGAAAATTTGTTACAGGAGAGTTCGATAAAATCGAAATTGTTTACAACAAGTTTAAAAATGCCGCTACGCAAATTGTAATGACTGAGCAGTTTTTACCAATTGTTCCTATTGAAGGCGAAGCTGATAACAATTCAGATTATATTTTTGAACCATCAAAAATTGAAATCGTTGAGCAATTAATACCTAAATCATTAAAAACTCAGTTGTTTAAAGGAATAAGAGATAGCTTTGCTAGCGAACATGGTGCACGTATGACAGCAATGCATAAAGCAACAGATAACGCAACAGAGTTAAGAGACCAGCTTAAGTTAACTTACAATAAAGCACGTCAAGCAGCTATTACTAATGAAATCCTTGAGATTGTTGGAGGAGCGGAAGCGTTGAACAATTAATAAATTTAAAATATTACCTTGAGTATAACCGAAAGGTATTTTTAATAGATATAAAGCCTCACATTTCGTGAGGCTTTTTTTATGGCATCCAT
>NZ_CAXIBN010000035.1:0-22295 GCF_964021735.1 uncultured Wocania sp.
TTCTTACAACCAAAGAGTCACTATTCTTATCAGTTATTTTTCCTGATAAAGTAACATAATCTTTAGGCTCTTCTTTGCAAGCGACTGCTATAATAAAAGTACAGCATAAAATAAGTAGTTTTTTCATTTTTATAGTTTTATTAGGTGCAAAAATAGCTATTAGTATAGCTTTTACGGGTAGTATTAACATTTGTTTAAGAAATTGAAAATGATTTATAATTTGAGAGTTAACTTTTTATAATCGACAATTTCTGGAATAATATTTAATGCATACAATTGTTTTTGAATATTATTAAGTGTTTTTTCATCAATGAGTTCTTGCGACCATTCAGTTAAACTTAACCACTCTTGAACATCTTCAAGTTTTTGCTCATATCGATTAGCAATGGTTTTATCTATACTTGGAATATCTTTAAACTCTGCAGTGGTGTTATTAATTATGTTTAATATAGTTTGAAGTTCTTTTTTATTAGATTCAATAAAATCTTCTCGTACGGCAATTACAAAACATGGCCATGGTGATGGACAATTACTAATACGTCTAAATTTACCATCATCTACTATGGGTTTTGTGGTAAACTTTTCCCATAAAAAATAATCTGCTTTTCCATTTATTAAACCTTCAACTGCTCCATCAAGATTTTTTATTACTTCAAAATCCAAATCTTTATCTAAATCCCAGTTGTTGTTTTGAGCATTTATGTAAGCCATTAAATGCGAACCCGAACCATATCTACTTATCGCAGCTTTTTTTCCTTTTAAATCTTCAATGGTTTTGTAAGGGGAGTCGTATGCTACATGTATCCCCCAAATTAAGGGAGTTTCTACAAATGTTTGAACAATTTTGCTCGGGTTTTCGTTAATAATGTCCTTTACAATACCTTCAGTAAGAATAACAGCAATATCAATCTCTTTTTCTCTTAATGCTTTACACATGGCACCTGTACCTCCGTAATAATCGTGCCAACGCAGATTAATATTTTCTTTTTTATACTCACCTTCTTTTAGAGTTAAATACCATGCTAAATTAAAGTGTTCTGGGACACCGCCAATGTTTATTTGCTTCATTAATGTCTATCTTTATCTATATGCGTTCTAAAGTATAAATAATAAGGTCTTCTATTACTTTTCTAGGATTTTTGCTAAAAGTACCGTTAGCTCTATTAGCAATCACGGCATTTAACGAAAGTGCATGATGTCCCAATAATTTAGACAACCCATAAATTGCCGATGTTTCCATTTCGAAATTTGAAATATAAGTACCATTAAAATTAAAAGCATCCATTTTGCTATTCAAATTGGCATCTTGTAATGGCAAGCGTAAAACTCGCCCTTGTGGACCATAAAATCCACCAGCAGTTGCTGTTAAACCAGAATAAGTCTGTTCGCTTTTAAATCGTTTTTCTAATTCTTCACTATTTTTAACTACAATAGGCCTCGCTTTTAGAGAGGACCAATTGGTTTGCTGTATAAAAGCATCTTCTATTTCTGAATCGCTAATGGGTTGAATTTGATAGGCGTGAAGCATGCCGTTAATATCTAAACCATAAGAGCTTAATACAAATGAATCTACAGGAATATTACTTTGTAACGAACCCGAAGTTCCAATTCTAATAATGTCAAGACTTGTAAGTGTCTCTTTTGGTTTTCTGGTTTTCAAATCGATATTAACTAACGCATCCAATTCATTTAAAACAATGTCGATGTTATCTGGTCCAATACCAGTAGAAATAACGGTTATGCGTTTGCCTTTACATGTTCCCGTTTGGGTTTTAAATTCGCGTTTTTGAGTTTTAAATTCAATTGTATCAAAATGTTTGGTTACTTTTTCAACACGATCTTGATCGCCAACAAATATGATGGTATTCGAAATGTTTTCAGGTTTTAAATTAAGATGATAAAGACTGCCATCTGGATTTAAAATGAGTTCAGAATTTTTAATGCTCATTTACAATTGTTTTTACTAATCTATTTAGTTTTTTGTTGAATTGGAAATCTAATTTATTTACACCTCCAAAATCTATATTGTTATTTAATTCTGCTGAAAAATTATGAGTTCCCAAAAGTGCTTCGTAACCCTTGCGATTAAGGTTTATACCATCTTTTTTAACAGTAAAAAAGATATTTAATTTATCAATTATTCTATTTAATTGAAGATCACCATATCCATAATAGCCTTGGTAATTAAGCGCATATCCTAATAGATGATGCTTCGATTTAATATCATAATCTTTAACAATGCTTAAAATATTTTGCTCCAAAACATTTAGCCCGCTTTTATAATCTGAAAACCGTTTTAAATGTGCTTTTAAGCAATTGCTTAAATATTTAAATGTGGAGCTTTTTACAATAAAAGGTTTAAATAAATTATGATCTTTACCACAATAAATGCCCCAAAGCGTTGTAGCTAATTGAATATCTTCTGATTTTAATTTAACCTTGTTTTTATAGTGTTTTAGGAGTTGTTCTGTAGAAAGCTCAGCTAAACCTTTTAAGTTTTTTTCTCCAGAAATTCTGCCACTACAAACTAAATAAATGGGCAGGTTTATTTTTTTTTGCTGAATCAAACTTATAACAGCCAACATGTTAATATGGCAAAACAAATCGTACTCAAACCAAAGAATAATTTCTGAGTAATTTTCAAAATCGTCTAATTTATTTAATTCTTCTTTTAACTCAGAAACATCTAAATCAATGTCGTAAAAGTCTTTTAAAAAAGTAGTACGGAGGTTTAAAAAGTTGTCGGAATCAATAGTTGGTAATGTAGGACCTTCGCAAAGCATTTCCTGCCACGTTAGCTTTTCTCCAACGATATCTAACTCATTCAAATAATTTGTTAAACTATTTCCATTTGTAATATGCAATGGTTGTTTAGCCATAAATTATCCGCCAACGCGTTTTACATTAAAACCTTTATCTTTTAGCATTTGCATGATTTTATCGCGATAATCGCCTTGTATGATAATTTTATCATCCTTAAAGCTACCACCAACACTTAGTGTTTTTTTTATGTCTTTGGCAAGTACTTTAAAATCTTCGGTAGCACCTGTATAGCCTTCTAAAATGGTTATAGGTTTGCCTTTTCGCTTTTCATATTTACAAAGTATAGGATCGTCTTGTATCCACAAATTGTCTGATTCTTTTGATTCTGTTGGAATCTCATCAGAAACATGCTCTGGAAATAAACTTTTTAATTGATCTTGTAAATCCATAAAAGGAAAATTATTTTTTAATAAGTCCTAATTCTATTAAGCGTTCATTTAAAAATTCGCCAGCAGTAATATCATCAAAAGCCTTAGGGTTTTCTTCATCAATGCATTCCTCTAAAACATTTAATTTCATTTCACTAATAGGGTGCATAAAAAATGGAATAGAATAACGTGAGGTTCCCCAAAGTTCTTTTGGTGGATTTATAACGCGATGTATGGTAGATTTTAATTTATTGTTGGTGTGCCTCGAAAGCATATCTCCAACATTAATCATAAGTTCATCAGATTCTGCAATAGCATCAATCCATTCGCCTTTGTGGTTTTGCACTTGTAAACCTCGACCTTGAGCCCCCATTAAAAGTGTGATTAAATTAATGTCGCCATGTGCGGCGGCACGAACAGCCTCTTTAGGCTCTTTAGTAATTGGCGGATAATGTATGGGTCTTAAAATAGAGTTTCCGTTGTGAATATAAACATCAAAATAGGTTTCTTCTAAGCCTAAATGCAACGCCAAAGCACGCAACACATATTTTGCTGTTTTTTCAAGCATTCTATACGCCTTTTTACCAATGGCATTAAAGTTTGGCAATTCGTTAACGGTTACATTTTCGGGGTATTCGGCTTTTAATTTTGAATTGTTTTCAACATATTGTCCAAAGTGCCAAAACTCTTTTAAATCGCCTTCTTTTTTACCTTTTGCACTTTCTTTTCCAAAAGATACATATCCACGTTGTCCTCCAATTCCAGGAATTTCATACTTTCTTTTTGTTTCTGTTGGTAAACTAAAAAAACTTTTAACTTCTGTGTATAAATCATCAACTAATTTATCATCTAAAAAATGACCTTTAAGCGCTACAAAGCCGATTTCTTCATAAGCCTTTCCAATAGCATCTACAAAGCTTTGTTTTTTAACTGGATCGTTCGATATGAAATCATTCAAATTAACACTTGGTATACTATTCATAAAATAATTTTTAAATGTAGTGCATTACAAATGTACAAAAACATTACAAGTTTTTTGATTTACAATTTCATATAACTTTTCAATAGATATATCCATTTTATGCTATATTTGATAAAATTTGAAACATCAGTTTTATGAGTGAAACCACGTCTTTATTTAATATCGATTATCATATTAAAGACTTAGATTCAAGTGAGCTAGTTCAGCTCTACAAGAACATGCTCAAACCGAGAATGATTGAAGAAAAAATGCTTATTCTACTACGACAAGGCAAAATAAGTAAGTGGTTTTCTGGTATAGGACAAGAAGCAATTTCGGTTGGTATAACTATGGCAATGCGTAAAAATGAATACATGTTGCCCATGCACAGAAACCTTGGTGTATTTACAACAAGAGAGATTCCTTTATATCGATTATTTGCACAATGGCAAGGCAAAGCATCGGGCTTTACAAAAGGACGAGATCGCTCGTTTCATTTTGGAACACAAGAGTATAAGATTGTTGGAATGATTTCGCATTTGGGGCCGCAATTAGGCGTTGCCGATGGTATAGCATTAGCGAGTAATTTAAAAAATAAAAATGAAGTTACGGCTGTTTTTACTGGTGAAGGCGGCACTAGCGAAGGTGATTTTCATGAGGCTTTAAACGTGGCTTCGGTTTGGAATTTACCCGTTATGTTTTGTGTTGAAAATAATGGCTATGGCTTATCAACACCAACAAGCGAGCAGTATAACTGCAAAGATATAGCAGACCGAGCTTTAGGTTACGGTATGGAATCGCATATTATTGATGGCAATAATGTTATTGAAGTTTATACCAAAGTTAGAGACATTGCCGAAAGTATTCGAAAAACGCCTAGACCTGTTTTAATAGAATTTAAAACGTTTAGAATGCGCGGACATGAAGAAGCAAGTGGTACAAAATACGTTCCTCAAGGCTTAATGGATACTTGGGCAAAAAAAGATCCTGTGGTTAATTTTCAATCCTTTTTAAAAGAAGAAGGAGTATTGACTGAAGAGGAAGAAGTGTTAATTAAAGAGGATATTTTAAAAGAGATTAATGAGAATTTAGATGTTGCATATAACGAAGAAGCTATTGTTTCAAGTGAAACAAACGAATTAAATGATGTATATCAAATATTTAAATATGAGGAAGTTAAATCAAATAATAAAACTGAAGAAGTTCGTTTGATTGATGCCATTTCCGATGGGTTAAAACAAAGTATGCATAAGCATAACGATTTGGTGATTATGGGACAAGATGTTGCTGAATATGGTGGCGTTTTTAAAATCACCGATGGTTTTGTTAAGGCTTTTGGAAAAGATAGAGTACGAAATACACCTATTTGCGAATCGGCAATTGTTGAAGCAGCCATGGGACTTTCCATCGCTGGGATTAAAAGTGTGGTAGAAATGCAATTTGCAGATTTTGTAACCTCAGGGTTTAATCCGGTGGTTAATTATTTAGCAAAATCGCATTACAGATGGAATCAAAATGCCGATGTGGTTTTAAGAATGCCTTGCGGTGGAGGCGTTGCTGCTGGTCCGTTTCACTCGCAAACCAACGAAGCTTGGTTTACCAAAACACCAGGTTTAAAAGTGGTTTACCCAGCATTTCCGTATGACGCCAAAGGGTTGTTGGCAACTGCAATAAACGATCCGAATCCTGTATTGTTTTTTGAACATAAAGGTTTGTATAGAAGCATTCGTCAAAATGTTCCAGTTGATTATTATACGCTTCCGTTTGGTAAAGCTTCAGTTTTAAGAGAAGGGAAAGATGTTACCATTATTGCTTATGGTGCTGCGGTACATTGGGCTTTAGAAACTTTAGAAAACAACGAGAATATTCAAGCAGATGTAATCGATTTAAGAACTCTTCAGCCTTTAGATACTGAAGCTATTTATGCGTCGGTAAGAAAGACAGGTAAAGCAATTATTTTACATGAAGATTCTTTGTTTGGTGGTATTGCTAGTGATATTTCTGCACTAATAATGGAACATTGTTTTGAGTATTTAGACGCACCTGTAAAACGTGTGGCGAGTATGGAAACTCCTATTCCTTTTATTAACCAATTAGAAGAACAATATCTTGCAAAAGGTAAGTTTGAAGCTGCTTTAAAAGATCTTTTAGCTTATTAAATTTAATAATGAAATACCTTAATTATTTTTATGATGCTGTACTAGGAACATTAAATTGGACATGGGATTCTATTCTTTTTAACGTGCCTTGGTATACCAACTATTTTTGGGGATTAATTGTTATTTCGTTATTTGTTTGGTTGTTAGAAATTGTTTTTCCATGGCGCAAAAATCAATCTATTTTTAGAAAAGATTTTTGGCTTGATGGATTTTATATGTTTTTTAATTTCTTCATTTTCTCAATTGTTATTAGTGGCGTTTATAAATGTTTGGAAGTCTTGTTTTTAGATATAGGTATTACTGTAAAATCTTTGGCGGTTATTAATATAGCTACATTTCCTATGTGGAGTCAACTCCTCATTTTCTTTTTATTTCAAGATTTTGTACAGTGGTTTACGCATGTTTTATTACATCGTTTTAATGTACTATGGAAATTTCATAAAGTGCATCACTCCGTAAAAGAAATGGGATTTGCAGCACATTTACGTTACCATTGGATGGAGAATATTTTCTACAAACCTCTAAAGATTTTAGTGGTAATGCTTTTAGGTGGTTTCGAACCCGAGCAAGCTTTTATTGTCCATTTTATAGCCATAACTATTGGACATTTAAATCATGCTAACATAAAACTAACTTACGGTCCTTTAAAGTATGTTTTTAATAATCCTGTGATGCATTTATATCATCATGCGTACAGCTTACCTAAAGGCAAAAAATATGGTGTTAACTTTGGTATTAGTTTAAGTTTATGGGATTATATTTTTAAAACCTATTACATTCCTGAAAAAAGCGGAACGATTGAATTGGGTTACTCAGACGATAAAAACATGCCTAAAAACTTTTTTAAGCAACTTATTTATGGTTTTAAAAAGGATGACTAATTAATTGTTTTTGCAACCGCTTCAACTTCATCTAAAACTCTTAATAGATTACCGCTCCAAAGCATTTCTATTTCACTTTCTGTATAACCACGTTTCACTAATTCTAAAGTTACATTAAAGGTTTCAGAAGCATCACTCCAACCTTCAATGCCGCCACCGCCATCAAAATCACTACTAATACCAACGTGTTTTAAACCTATTTTTTCAACTAAATAATCAATATGATTTACAAAATCACTAATATTCACTTCTTGAGGAAAACCTTTTGTTTTTGAAGCTTTTTCATTTACTATTTCTGGAATTGCATTCCAATCTGGATTAGTTTTTAATGTTTCTTGTGTTTCTTTGTCTAAGTTTCTAAATTCCCATCGGCCATACCATTTAAGTCCTAACGAATCTGCTACTTCGTTTCTTAACTTATTTAATGCAGCTTCTCGTGCTTCATTTTTGTTTTTATCAAGATAGCTTTTAAAAGCAACTGTTTGTACAACGCCACCGTTTTCTTTCATCCATTCTAATTGTTCGTCATCTAAATTTCTGCTATGATTACACAACGCTCTAACTGAAGAATGTGACGCTATTATTGGCGCTTTGCTCAATTGAACCATTTGTCGCATCGCTTCTTTTGATGGGTGCGAAACATCTATCATCATTCCTAAACGGTTCATTTCTTTAATTACTTCCTTCCCTAAATCGCTTAATCCGTTGTGTAACCAAACATCATCAGCTTCACCAGTGTTGCTGTCGCATAATTGACTATGTCCGTTATGAGCTAACGACATATATCGAGCACCAAGATTATAAAATTTTTCAACATTTTTAATATCCAATCCAATAGGGTATCCATTTTCAATACCAATCATAGCAACTTTTTTACCAGATTTAGAAATGCGTCGCACATCATCAGAAGTTGTTGCTAGTTCAATATCATTTGGTGCAATATCTTCAACTAATTTATGTATTGCATCAAATTTAGACATGGCATTTTCATACGCTTTTTTATAACCTACGTCTGTTAACGTATCTTGCCCCGTGTAAACAATAAACCAAGCCACATCTAATCCACCAGCTTCCATTTTTGGTAAATTAACTTGAGATTCTAAGTTTTGAGTATAATTTATGGAGTCTGTAAAATTCTTCACATTAATATCACAGTGTGTATCTAAGGTGATAACGCGTTCGTGGATTACCTTTGCACGTTCTTCTAAAGAAAAAGTATTGTCAGTAGTTTTGTTGGAATTGTTTTTACAAGCCATAAACATAAATAATACACATAATAATAAGGTAGAAATCTTCATTTTTTTAATTGTTAGTTTAAAAAAGTGAAAATACAAAAAACTGGAGTACTTTTATAAATATCTTATTATCAGTATATTTAATGCAAACATTAAAAATATGTTATATAGAATTTTTATTGGTTTTTTAATTTTTTTATTGCTATTTAATTGTAGAAAGGAAGCAAAAGCAAAAGAAATTTATGATTGGAATACGATAGAAGTTACTGCAACTGCTTATAATTCGTTAGCATATCAAACAAATTCTAATCCGCATATAACGGCATTTGGAGATAGTTTAAAACCAGGGTTAAAATGTATTGCCGTGTCGAGAGATCTTTTAAAAATTGGATTAAAACACAACACACCGGTAAAAATTGAAGGTTTTGATGGTGTATATTTAGTAAAAGACAAAATGAACAGACGCTGGAAAAACCGTATAGATATTTATATGGGTGTTGATGTAAAAGCCGCAAGAGACTGGGGCAAAAAAAAGATTTCTATTGCTTACGGTGTTCTTAAAAAGCAAAATTGATACTTACTTAGTTATCGCTTCAGATAAGATAAAAGGATATGCTTCTTTAACTTTTTTCAAATCTGTTTTCGATAAATCATCTATCGCTTTTTTAAGTACATTTTGACTGTATGTTTGTCGCAATTCGTAATATGCTTTTGTTAATTCGTCTTGTACTTCTATAAATTGTTTGTAGCTGGTTTGTTTTCCTGTTTGTAACGATACGACAGCTTTTTTTGGATTATCTGATGCATTTTCAGATTTTGAGCCGTTACAATAATTACAACTTTTGTCGCCATTATTATCAAGAAAACTTTTAGTGATTTCTTTTAAATCTGAAAGTTCTATTAATTCATTTTCAAGCATAATATCATCATTATTATTAATAACAATGCGTAAAATATTACGTTCGTGAATATCTACTTTACAATCGATTCCTGGCGGGCATTCCTTAGACAGCATTCTGTTAATACCTTGGTCTTTTGGAATTGTAGCAGTTACTAAAAAGAAAATAAGTAATAAAAATGCAATGTCTGCCATAGACCCTGCATTTACTTCGGGAATTAATTTAGAGTGTCTCATGTTTGTGGATTTATTGTTAATGCAAAATAGAGTTCACAAAAACAATACCACATTTTAGAGGTTATTTTTAGTGCGCATAGCGTTTTGTGCCTTTCCAAATAACCTCATTTGAATTGTTGAAACTTAAAATACGTTGGTTTGTAAATAAATTTTCTTGAGTGATTGAATCTAAATGTTTTGATATTTTAATAAGAGTTCGCATGATTTTTTGATTGATGATATTTTAGTTTTAAAAGCATACAATACGTATTTGCCATTTAAAATTATTATAATATCAAATGGCAAACAGTATAATTACCTGTAGCGTCTTTTTGTGTTCCAATGATTACTTTTTGTACTGTTCAAAGTTCCGCTTAATTGATTGTTGTTTAATGTTCTCATGATTTTTGTTTTTTAATTGATTTATACTAAGTAGACGACAACAAATAAGAATTGTTACAGTACTATGCATAACATATTAATAAATTAACATATTTTAACTATTTAGCTAGATTAGAAGGTGAGTTTGTTAAGTATTTATTGACTTTATTATATATTTTAGGAATGGTTTTTGCTTAAATAAATGCTAAATAACATTTGTAATAAGATGAATTACAGATAAAAATAATAGCTTTGAAGTCCATAATGGACATTTACATAAATCAATAGTAATAAAAACTGAGCTTAGTTTATTGAATATTTTATACTGATGAAATACTATTTTTTCTTTTTGATATCATGTTTTTTTGCTTTTACCGCAAACGCTCAAATAGATAATAAAAGCAAATCGACATCTATTCCTGCGGTAAAAAGTAAAAAAGATTCACTTGATGCTAAGATGTTGTTACCATCAAAACCCATAGAAAATAATACGATTAATGGTATGTCTGTACCAAAAGCAAATACAACTCTAAATTTTCCTAAAAAGGAATTTTCTATGTTTGGTGAAAAATTTGGAAATCCAGGTGAGTTGTATGAAGATAGATTAAATAAAAACATAAAAGACATTAAAACTGAAATGGGTTTGGGTGCTAAAGGAAGTACAACCGATCAGTACTTTGGGGACTTTAAAACCAAATCAAAATTTGTTAGAGTTATATATAGAGACTTTGGGCTGCAAGATGGAGACTATATTCGTGTTTTAGTAAATGATGACATTTTAGAATTTCGTGTTTTATTAACAAATAGCTCTAAAGGTTTTAAATTAGATTTAAAAGAAGGTTTTAATAAAATAGATTTTCTAGCTTTAAATGAAGGTTACTCGATGCCTAATACAGCAGAATTTCATGTTATAGATGATCAAGGGAATGTTATTGCTGGCAACCAATGGAATCTTTCTACGGGTGTAAAAGCAACTATTATTGTGGTTAAAGAATGATTTAAGAAACAATCTCATCAATCAATCTCAATTCCTCTTCACTAAAATTTAAATTATCCAACGCTTTTACATTCTCATGTAATTGATTTGCAGAACTTGCACCAATTAAAACAGATGCTACTTGTTTCTGTCTTAAAATCCAAGCAATGGCCATTTGCGATAGTTTTTGTCCGCGCTCTTGTGCAATAGTATTTAGGTTTTTTATTTTTTCAATATTAGAATTAACAGTTTCTGCATTCAAAAAGATGGAATTATTTCCTGCCCTAGAGTTTTTAGGAATCCCCTTTAAATATTTATCGGTAAGCATTCCTTGGGCTAAAGGCGAAAACGCAATACATCCCACGCCATTGTTTTCTAAAGTATCTAAAAGCCCATCTTCAACCCAACGATCAAACATCGAATATCTGGCTTGATGTAAAATAAAAGGCACATTCAAATCTTTTAATAGCTTAGCAGCTTTTTGAGTATCCTCTGGTCCGTAATTAGAAATCCCGACATATAAAGCTTTTCCTTGACGAACAATATCAGCCAACGCACCCATGGTTTCCTCTAGAGGCGTATCTGGGTCTGGTCTGTGATGATAAAAAATATCAACATAATCTAATCCCATACGTTTTAAGCTCTGGTCTAAACTAGCTATTAAATATTTTCTAGACCCAAAATCGCCATAAGGTCCAGACCACATAGTATATCCTGCTTTTGTGGCTATAAATAATTCATCTCTGTAAAGTTTGAAATCTTGCTTATATATAGTTCCAAAGTTTTCTTCAGCAGAACCAGGAGGTGGCCCATAATTATTAGCGAAATCCAAATGTGTTATCCCTAAATCGAAGGCTGTTCTTAAAATTTCTCTTCCATTTTTAATATCATCAACAAAACCAAAATTATGCCATAAGCCTAAAGAAATAGCTGGAAGGTGTACACCACTTTTTCCAGCTTTATTATAGCTCATGGTGTCATAGCGTTGTGAATTAGCTTGATACGATGTTGTTTTAGTTTTGTCGTTCGTCTGCATGTTTTCAAATTAAAAAGGAGCATAAAAATATGAATTAGTTTTCAGTAATAATAGATTCATATCCAATTTTAATGGATTGTAAAAACAAAAAGACCTCTTAAAATTTTAAGAGGTCTTTACTATATAACTAAAAGAATAATTTAATCTTTTAAAGGTTGTTTAACATCCTGTTTTAAATGTTTTGCGTAAAAGCCCATCATCGCTTTATAAAGTGCGATTGAGTTTTCTTCTTTAGCAAATCCGTGGCCTTCATCATATTTTACCATATATGGTACATCAACACCTTTTGCTCTTAGAGCTTCAACAATTTGATCTGACTCATCAATATTTACTCTTGGGTCGTTTGCCCCTTGAACAACAAAAAGAGGTTTTTTGATTTTATCAATATGAAAAACTGGTGATACTTCATTCATAATTGCTTTTTCTTCAGGAACATCTAAATCATACCAAATTTCTTTAATAATTTTTAAATAAGGTTTCCAATAAGCCGGCATGCTATTCATAAATGTAAATAAGTTAGATACACCAACATAATCAACGCCACAAGCATACAAATCTGGTGTTTTAGTTAAGCCACGTAAAACGGCATATCCGCCATGGCTACCACCATAAATTGCGGCATTATCTTTATCAACCCAACCTTTATCTACTACATATTGCAAGCCGTCTTCAACATCGTCCATAGCTTTTCTACCAATTTGTTTAAAGCCAGATTCTAAAAACTCACGACCGTAGCCTCCAGAAATTCTAAAGTTTACCTGTAACGTTGCGTAACCACGACTAGCAAACAATTGTGCTTCAGGGTTAAACCCCCAAGAGTCTCTAATACCTTGTGGTCCACCGTGCGGATTTACAATTACGGGTACTTTGTTTCCGTTTAGTGCTTCTTTTGGTAAAGTAATGTAGCCATGAAGCGTAATACCATCTCTACTTTTAAAAGTTATAGGGCGCATTTCTGCCATATCACTTTCAATAAGGTTTGGCATTAAATTATAAAGTAATTTGAATTCATCTTTTTTAGCATCATAAGAATAATAAGTGCCGTATAGTTTATCGCTTTGTAAAAAGATTAAATATTTACTTTCATCATCAGTAGCATCAGCTATGGTATAATTATACTCAGGAAATTTTGTTATAATTCTTTTATGAAGTTTTTTATAATAGTCGCTTACAGGAATGATGTTTCTTTTCTCTCCTTCGTAAGAGAAATAATCTAATTCGTAACCTCTATGTCTCGATAAGCCTAAGCTAGATACATCATATTTATCATTCGAAAATAATTTTTTAATGACTTTGTCTTCTTTTAAATCATATAAATAAATTTGTGTTTTATCGCTATCTAAATTTGAAATCACATAGGCTTCATGCGGATTATCAGACGCATAATTGAAGCTTATAATTGAAAAAGTATCTTTCCAACTTAATTGTTTTTTTACCTCGTAATTTTCCCCATCAGTAGTGTAATATAAATCAATATTCACACCATCTCGCAGTTTTGCAAAACCACGTAAATTCCCATCTTTATCAAACTCGTAACCATTAATTGGGTTAGCGGCATCTTCGTTTTTATAAAGTTGTTTAAGCTCGCCTGTAACGATATTGATTTTATAAGGTTCGAAAATTTGAGGATTGTTTTGATTCATAGAAATAATCATATGATCTTTATCCTCTTTTAAGTTGTTAAGGATATTAACTTTAACACCATCAAAAGGCGTTAATTCTTTTTGGTTTTTGCCATCAACATCAACAGCAAATAAGTGATAATCTTCATTACCACCTTTATCCATAACGTAAATTAATCTCGCATCGTTTGCCCAACCAAAGCCTCTAATAAGTTCTTCTTTCTCTTCAATAACTCTAGTAACTTCTTCGGTTTCTAAGTTTTTTACGTATACATGATTTTTTTTGTTTTCGTCTTTTTCTCTGTAAGATAAATACGTTCCGTTAGGAGAAAAACTAAAAGATCTTGCTTTAGGCCTAGCAAAATAATCTTCAACCGAATATTTATAATTCGTAGGATTCCAATTGGCTAATTTTTCTAATTCAGCATCCGATGTTGGTAAAGCTGTATTACCTGGTAATGTTTTAACGGTTTTGTTAAGTGTTAGTGGCATTTCGTTTGGTCCTTGATAAAATGTTCCTGTTATTGAGTTTTCTGCAAAGGTACCAACATATTTTATGCCGGCTTGATTAAATTTAATAGTTAAGGTATTATCTGTAAAAGTGGTTATATCCATAGGAATACCTGTTGCGCCTTGCGATGGACTATCCATAGTAGATGTATACGCATCGCCTTCCATTTTCACATTAAATACTAGTGGGATTTCTGTGTCTTGAACCGAAATTTTTCCTTCCCAAGCACCAACAATGTCTTGAGCATTAGCTTGTGTTAACATGCCTATAAATAAGAATAAAGCACTGCTTAATTTTAAAAGTGTAATTTTCATTTGAATGATTTAAGTTTAAAAAAGATTCTTTTATTAATAACTTTCTATAATATTTTGTTAGATGAAAAATAATAGCTTTTGTTACAAAAAAATCAAATAAAAATAGATTAAATATGTAACACTCATATTTTCAGCATCATATGCCTTTTTAAGTTTATATAAATAATTCATTTGTAATTTTCATTACAAACATTAGTCATAAACCCTTTAAAGGTGTTATTTTTGCACGTCATAAAACCGAAAATATGTCTAAAATATCGACTATAGAGTTAGAAGAAAGAAAAGCTGGTAAAGATCTGTATAGCTATCAAAAAGGAGCTATTGATAAGATTTTTACAGCTTTTGAAGAATCTCCTGATGATTATCATTTGTTATATCAACTTCCAACCGGTGGAGGAAAAACAGTTATTTTTTCTGAAATAGTAAGACAATATTTAAAGCATCATAAAAAAAAGGTGTTGGTGATGACGCATCGCATTGAGTTATGCAAGCAAACCTCTAATATGCTTACAGAATTTGCAGTACGCAATAAAGTGATTGATAGTAAAGCAGATTTAAGCGATCAAGGAGAGTATAGCTGTTTTGTAGCTATGGTTGAAACTTTAAATAACAGATTAAATGATGATAAATTAGATATATCTGATATTGGACTGGTTATTATAGATGAAGCTCATTATAATTCATTTACCAAATTATTCAAATTTTTTAGTCAGTCATTTATTTTAGGAGTTACTGCAACACCTTTAAGTTCAAGTATGGATTTGCCAATGACCGATAATTATGATGAACTAATTGTTGGAGAAACTATAGAATCTTTAATTGAAAATGGCTTTTTAGCTCGTGCCGAAATGTATTCGTATAATGTGGGTTTAACCTCTTTAGTTGTAGGTGCTAATGGTGATTATACAGTAAAATCTTCTGAAGATTTATATACTGACAATGACATGCTTACCAAGTTGATACAAGCATATGAAGAACGCTCAAAAGGAAAAAAAACACTAATTTTTAATAACGGGATTAATACTTCGTTGCACGTATACGATACCTTTAGACGAGCAGGTTACCCCATTGCACACTTAGATAATACCAATACTAAAAAGGAACGTGCCTTAATTTTAAAATGGTTCAAAAAAACACCCGATGCTATTTTAACGTCGGTTAGTATTTTAACAACAGGTTTTGATGAGCCTACAGTTGAAAGTATTATTTTAAATCGAGCTACCAAATCGTTAACACTATACTATCAAATGATTGGTCGTGGCTCTCGTATTTTAAAAAATAAAAAGACTTTTGATGTTATTGATTTAGGAAATAATTTCCACCGTTTTGGTGCTTGGGGCGACGATTTAGATTGGCAAAAAATATTTAGATCACCTTATTATTATTTAGATGCTTTATTAAGTGATGAAGAATTAGAAAGCAATTTTAGATACGAAATGCCTGATGAATTACGCGCAGAATTTTCAAAATCTAAAGAGGTGTATTTTGATGTGCAAAAAACCTACGTAGAATCTATTCGAGCAGGTGAGTCCTCAAAAGTGGTTTTAGAACGTTCTATCGAGCAGCACGCCAAAATATGTATTGAAAACAGTGAAGATGTTTACGATGCTTTAGCCTTAGCAAAAATGCTTGGAGACGATATCGATTTTAGAATTGGCAGATACACTAAATGCATAAGCAAAAGCACGTTTAATTTTGTAGAGTGGCTTAAAGGTGATTATAAGAAAAAACTTAACTCTTATTTACGCTCTAATTTTGATGACGTTTTTGAGCGAATTCATGGGTATCCGCCTGAGGATTAATCTTTTTGTACATTTTTTTGACTTAAATAAAACTCTTCTGTCTAAAAAAGTGTTTTCTTGACTTTGTGAGAAAAATTAACTAATTTCGTTTAACGGCGGATGTAAACTATTTATATCTATTAATCATTGGCAAATATTAAAAAATGAAAGGGAAATTAGAAACAATCGGGCTTTGTGTTGGGTGGTTTGCCCTTATAATGCAGTTTTTCTTAATGTTTCAGAACAGACAAACGGCTATTCCTGAAATGATTATTCGCTTTTTTAGTTTTTTTACCATTTTAACAAATATTTTAGTGGCATTATATTTCACGGCTTCTGCATTTAAGCTAAAAATTGTTCCGTTCAAATGGTTCTTTTCAAAAGGAACTTTAACAGCCATTACTGCATTTATACTCATAGTGGGTTTGGTTTATCAAATTGCATTGAGAGGTGTATGGCAACCTACAGGACTACAATACATAGTGGATGAATTATTACATAGCATTATTCCTTTATACGTATTTATATATTGGTATTTTAATGTCAGTAAAAATGATTTACAGATAAAACCAATATTTAGATGGCTATTATACCCTGTCCTTTTTATTATATTTATATTGGTAAGAGGATATTTCTCTGGGTTTTATCCCTATCCCTTTTTAGATGTTCTTAAAATCGGATACGAAAAGACATTCTTAAATATTGGTTTTATTTTTATAACAACTTTGACCATGTTAACAATCCTTTTGTTAGTAGGAAAAACAATAATTAAAAAACAAACAAAAACCCAATGATTATGAACATCAAAACCACGCTACAAATTACCATTTTTGCCTTCCTTATTATCTCTTGTGCTTCCAAAAAGAATATGGATAGCGACAAACTTTACAATACCAGTTGGGAGCTGGAATACATTTCTGGACCACGTATAGCTTTTAATGGATTATATCCCGACAAAAAACCTAAAATTTCCTTTGACAAAACGACCAACAAAGTAGAAGGCAACAATAGTTGTAATGGTTATTCTGCCGATTATACTTTGAACGGTAAGGAAATGTCTTTTGGAGAACCAGGGCCAACCACAATGATGTTTTGTGGAGAAGGTGAAAAAGTGTTTTTAAATACAATGAAAAAAATAAACAAATACAGCTTTGACGAAGAAGGAAAACTAAATCTGATGATTGATGATGTGACAATGATGCGTTTCCGTAAAGTACAGTAAAAATGAAAAGGTTATTAATTTCAATATTGGCTATTGGGCTGGTTCTTTCTTCATTTTCAGAAAACTATAAAATTTTAAACAGATGAAAAAAATAGCCTTATTAACGCTTGCACTCATTACCATAGTAGCTTGTAAAAACAATACGAAAACAGAAAACAAATCGGTAACAAAAGAAGAAAAACCATTCAAGGAATTAACTGAAATACCGATATTAGATACAGGTTGCTATGCATACAATAAAAATGGCAACAACATAAAAATGGAAATCACCAAAATAGATGAAAATGTAACAGGAAACCTTAACATTGCCTATGCCGAAAAAGATGTCAACCAAGGCACTTTTGTGGGTAAATTAAACGGCGACAAGCTTATTGGAACGTACACGTTTAATGCGGAAGGAAAAGAAAGTTCAAAAGAAATAGCATTTTTGGTCAAGGACAACCAACTTATTGAAGGCTATGGAGAATTAATTGAAAATGGCACAAAATTCAAGGATGTGAACGCCATTAAATATACCTCTACAATGCCTTTAACAAAGTTAGATTGCGATAAATAAAAAACCAAATGTTTGTGTTTGTAAATGGTAACTCATTTTTCGAGCTAAAACAAACCTGTTTGAATTGGCTACACAAACATTAAACTAAGACCTTTACAAGGACGGAATCAGGTTCTAAGTAACTCTAAAAAGAGAGGAGACTAGCCTTTCATTTACACTCAGGATAAACTCAAACCCGACTTTTTTTCTCAAAAAGTAACGCCCAAATAATAATTTTTTAATTTATTTATAAATACTTTAAAGCTGATATCCTATTAATACAACGATTATTATAGCATCATAAAAATAAGACGTATCTTTACGAACTAATTTTAAAATCTACAGGATAATTTAAACTATGGCAAAATCGCAAGTCACATTTAACAAAATTGAAAAAGAAAAAAAGCGCTTAAAGAAAAGAGAAGAAAAGCAAAAAAAGAAAGAAGCTCGTAGAGCTGAAGCTAAAGAAAACCCTCAAGGTATTCAGTTTGCTTATGTTGATTATAACGGAAACTTAACAGACACACCACCAGATCCTGCAATGCGCGAAAAAGTTGAAGCTGAAAGCATTGAATTAGGCATACCTAAAAAAGAAGACAGAGTAGAAGAGGTGTTTACTGCAAAAGAAGGTAAAGTTTCGTTTTTCGATCATTCAAAAGGTTTTGGTTTTATTTTAGATAGTGTAAACCAAGAAAAATATTTTGTTCATGTTAGTGGTTTAATTGATGAAATTAACGAAAATGACAAAGTAACTTACGAGTTAGAACGCGGTCAAAAAGGTATGAATGCAGTAAGAGTAAAGAGAATCTAGCTTATTTCTTTTTTTAATATTGAAACTCAAAAACTTAGTATGAGTTTACCCCGTAAAACTATTCTTATTGTATTAGCTTTTTTTGCTATATATGTTATTTGGGGTTCTACTTATTTACTTAATAAAATTGCGGTTTCGCAATTACCTCCTTTTTTTCTGGCAGCGGTTAGGTTTTTAGTGGCTAGCATTATTATTTTTTTAATTGCAAAATCGTTAAAAATTAACCTCTCAATTTCTAAGAAACAATTAATAAATACTACAATTGCTGGGTTTTTGTTTTTAACTTTTGGCAACGGACTTGCTGTTTTAGCTTTAAAATATATTGATAGCGGTTTTGCTGCTTTAGAAATTTCTGCACAACCCTTAGTGGTGCTTATTATGATGCGTATCCTTTATGGTAAACGCATCGCACTTATGTCTTATATAGGTGTTGTATTAGGTTTTATAGGTATATTTCTTTTGGTAAGTCAGAAACAAATTATAAGTCAGGAAGGGCAAATATTAGGTATAGTCTTAATTTTTGTTTGTATGCTAAGTTGGGCTTATGCCAGTGTTTTTGTTGGTAAAGCAGATTTACCTAAAAATTCATTTGTTAATACAGGGTATCAAATGTTAACTGGTGGCATTATGCTAGGTATAATTAGTTTAATTTTAAACGAACCTTGGTTGTTACCTAATGTGTGGCAGAGCGATGTAAAATGGTCTATGCTTGGGCTTATTCTTTTTGGGAGCATTATTGCGTTTACTGCTTTTAATTATCTTTTAAAAGAAGTATCGCCAGAAAAAGTGGCTACTTCTACTTACGTAAATCCAATTATTGCTTTGATATTAGGGTGGTGGATTTTAAATGAACAAATTACTACGCAATCTATAATTGCTGCTATAGTTTTGTTAACAGGTGTTTACTTTATAAACACGAAACGCACTTTTAAGCCACGAAGTATAGGGCGTTAAACGAGCTTTATTCTTTCGATATAAGCACAGACAGATTAATAGCTTAAGTTTTGTGAACTCTATCGTTATTTGTAGTTTTGCTTGCTTTAAAATTAACTTATGAAAATACCAAATAGCGTAAATGTTTACCGAAGAAAGATTATGCGTTTTATTACCAAAAATGTAGGTAGTTCTCAAACTGAACCAAAATTTGATGCTAATACACAGGTTAACATAAAAAAAATTTTAATTATTCGTCCAAATCACAGATTAGGAAATCAGTTGCTTTTAACACCAATTGTTCAAGAGGTTATTAATACATTCCCAAATTGCGAAATCGATTTGTTTGTAAAAGGAGGCGTAGCATATCCTGTTTTTGAGAATTACAAACAGATTAGCACCATTTTTCAGCTTCCTAAAAAACCATTTAATCACTTGTTTAAGTATGTTAAGTGTTGGATTTTAATTAAAAGAAAACATTATGATTTGGTAATAAATGGTGATAAAAACTCATCTTCTGGACGATTATTAACTCAAATTTCTACTGGTGATTATAAAGTTTTTGGAGATGTAAATGATACAATTAAATTAAAGTATACGGATTACGAGCATATAGCTAAATACCCTGTTTATAATTTAAGACACTATTTAACTAAGCTAGGTTTTAGTGATAATAGGAGTGAAGTTCCTACTTTAAATATCAAATTAAACGAATCAGAAATTCAAAAAGGGAAAAAATTACTAAAAGATATTGTTAAAAATGACAAACAAACTATTTGTATTTATACCAACGCTACGGGCAATAAATGTTATTCAGAAAATTGGTGGCATACATTTTATACACGTTTAAAAAACGAGTTTGAAAATGATTTTAATATAATTGAAATGTTGCCTATTGAGAATATTTCAAAAATCAACTTTAAAGCAACTCATTTTTACAGTAAGGATATTCGTGAAATGGGGGCTATCATAAAAAACACTTCAATTTTTATTGCTGCCGATAATGGCGTTATGCACTTAGCCAGTGCTTCTTTAACTCCAACAATTGGTTTCTTTTCGGTTACAAATGAAAATATTTATAAGCCTTACGGAAACGGAAGTATGGCTTTAAATACAAACACAACAACTATTGATGATTGGATAACTGAAATAAATAAAATTTTAAGATAACTCTCAATTTCTAATTTTAACAGTCTATTATCACTACTATTTATTCAGATTTTGTAATTTAGGAACACGCTAAATTTAATTAGAATGAAATCTATATACATAATAGCTGTTACTTTTTCTATTACTTTTTTTTCGTGTAAATCTATAAACTATCAAGCTACAGGCGAGCAAATTAAGAGTCTAGAATACTTAGTAGAGAATAAGAATTTCAAGATTGAATCTGATTGGGCGTATCCACAAACAACCACTGCAACACAACAGGTATTTAATTCTGGTTTATTGCCAACTGGGAGTTCGTCTGGGGCAATTAACCTTATTGGAAATTCAAATTTTTTAACTATTTCAGGCGATAGTATTACATCTTACTTGCCATATTTTGGCGAACGACAAACCAATGTGGGCTATGGCGGAAACGATAGTACTATTCAATTAGAAGGTGTCGTAGAAAATTATCATGTTGCTAAAGGAAAAAAAGATAGCTATACTATTTCTTGCGATGCAAAAAGCAAGTCAGAACACTTTAAAGTCATTATCAAATTATTTCCAAATTTAAAGAGTTATGTCATACTAACTGGAGCTTCAAGAAACTCCATTTCTTATTCTGGGGAAGTAAAATCTAAAGAATAGCTAAAAATTAGTTGCAAACTTTACTGTTCATCTATTCATCGTAAAATTTTATAGTTCAATCGATTATTTTACTCAAAAAGTGTATAAATAGTTAATTTCGAAAGGATTATAAAAATTTACCCCATGAAAAATCTATTAACTCTACTTATTCTTGTATTTATAGTTAGTTTTTCAAATAACTTAAATGCTCAAGAAATAAATACTACTTTAGAAGAGATTCCACAAAACTATAAGAAACGTAGTCCTATTTATGATTATTCAGAAAAGCAATTAAACAGTGTTGATACTATTCCAGATTTTGTATCAAGATCGAATAAATTAAAAATAACAGGTACTATTTACGAAAATGATGGTGTAACACCAGCAAAAGATGTACTCTTATTTATTCATCAAGCTGACGAAGATGGTAATTTTGATTTGAAAAGACATAATAAAAAGCGTTATGTTAAACACAGAGGCTGGATTAGAACAGATGCAAACGGACGTTATACATTTTACACTTTTGTACCAGGAAAGTACATGTTTGGAAACGAATTAGCTCAAATTTTACCAATTATTAAAGAACCAAATAAACCTGAATATAAAATAGAATCTTTTGTTTTTGATAATGATCCGTTATTAACCGAATCTTGTCGTTCTAAAATAGAAGAAACTAACCCTAACAGAATTCTTAAACTCGATAAAAAAGAAGGCTTATTTGTTGCTAAAAGAGATATTATTCTTGGTAAGGAGCTTGAGATATATAAGTGATTAAAACTTTTCTATTTTAATCGTTATAATTTATTAATACAATTATTTAGTCAAAGCTCATATCTATTGGGCTTTATGTCATAAT
>NZ_CAXIBN010000036.1:0-21907 GCF_964021735.1 uncultured Wocania sp.
TATCAAAAACACAATTTAATATTCTTATGTTATGAGATGGATCATAATGAGGCTCAAATGTAAATGCTATAGCATTTATATGCATTCCATCACCAGTTCCATCTACAATCTTTACACCATCCATTTCAACATTATCCGCTCCAACTATCATTACAACATGACCCGAATTAGAATTTATACTATGTTTACTATCATCATGCCTGGCTCTATCCCCATATAAATTCCCACCTTCAATCCTAATATTAGATTCTTCTCTAATACCCAATAAAACATAATTATTATTATCATTGGGCTGTACTCTAATATGTGTATTTTCGCTCATTACAAGCGTAAAATCTGAAGGCACATTAATAGCTTCTTTAGATGGATAGAAATTTTGGTTGCTTGTTGTGCTTGTTACTTTACTAACCTCAAAATAGGCATCCATTTTATCAATCTTTAATGTTGTAATACCCAGATCTTTAGCCATAAACATTGTTGCTTCTAAAATATTATTATTTTCTAGTGCAATGGCAGAGGTAGTTTCTCCCTCAACAATTCCCCATCTACTAGGATCAAAATTAAATACTGGATCTTTAAGCTGAGGTGTAGAACCACCTATAGTTAAAGTAGCATTTAAAAAGTTACCATCAAAAGTAGAACCTCCTGAGAAATTAATAGTTCCGTTAATTATATCTCCACCTTCATAAACAATAGTTACATTTTCAGGAAGGGTAATTGTTTGTCCTTCTAAATCTAAAACACAATTTATAACAACTGTTGAGTTGGCTTGTATATCATTTAATGTAAAATCGCAAGGTAAACTGGTATCTACTGCTGTTGGTTCTTCAGGTGTATTGGTATCATCAGTATCTGGAGTGTCTTCTTCTACAACTTCTACTATAGATTCTACAAATAATTCTTCCTTGTTACAAGACATCATAGATGACATAAATAATAAGGTGAATAAAAAGGTTTTCATAATCGTTTTCATAATTGTTTTGTTTTGGGGCATTAAAATCTTCTTCAATAATAATTTTTTTTTCAATAAAATCGTTTAAGTGATTAATTTTTTCGATAAAATACATTAAACAAAATACATGTATTCGATAAAATGCAATTTTAAACGATTAAGTGGTTTTTAGAATTTATAATTAGTCCTTATATACGTGTGAAAAATAAATTTTGGATGTCCCTCTCAAAATTAAAATCGGACAAAAATATAATTTTATCGATAAAGAACATTATAATGTTAATAAGTAGCGCCTACTTGTTAACAACTAAACACTTAGTAAACAAATACATACAAGCCAAAAGATGAGTTAACTGTTTTAGTAAAAAAAAGATTATAAAATATTAATGAGAAATAAGTTTAGCCGTAGTTTATCTATTGAACTTTTATATTTACTTTTAATCTTAATTATAAATCAATATGGGCAACTGTAGGCTCATGTAAAAAAGTTTTGTTAAAAACGATAAGGATATCCTGATGTGTACTGAAAAAGGAGAAATTGCTTGTAAAAGCATTTCAGAAAAGAAATTAAATAACAGCATTAATAGAGGAATAAACTATCTTGAAAATCACCAATTACCCAATGGCGAGTTTTTAATGTATATGTCTGATGATGATGCTATGCAAACCTGGAATCTACCTGAAAGCTGTGTGTTTCCCGCTGCACTTATTGGTAACTCTTTACTTTCTATTCGCAATCACCAAAAAGTTCAAGAAATATTATTTAAGTCGGCACATTTTTTATATTACCAAATGGATAGAGGTGGTACTTGGAATCATTATACAATTTTACACCGTTTTAGAAAACTATGCCCTCAAGATTTAGATGATACATCTTGTGTGTCTTATTTTTTAAAACAAATGAATTTTGATATTCCAGTAAAACGTAACCAACAATTAGCAGTAAATAACCGCAGAAGCGATGGATTATTTTATACTTGGATAGTTTTTAGGTGGCGGTTTAACAAAAACGTTTTATACTGGTACTTTGCTGCTAAAGAGCTTAAACACCTTTTTAAAAGTTTGATTTTTTGGCACAAATTTGAATGTTCAAGATACGATGTGGATGCCGTAGTTAATGCTAACATTTTACTTTACTTAGGAAAAAGGAAGGAGACACTACCTGTAATATCATATCTTATTGATATTATTAAAACAGAAAGCGAAGAGGATTGTGATACTTGGTATCGTAACATATTTACTGTTTATTATTTTATTTCGAGAAATATTTATGCTGGAATTATAGAATTAGATTCTATTAAAGACGATATAATACACAGGATTTTAAAGAGACAAAATCTAGATGGTAGCTTTGGCAAATCTGTGCTTGATACCGCTCTGGCAATATCTGCTTTGATAAATACTGGATACAAAGGAGAAAAAATAAAAAATGGCATTGAGTACATTATAAAAACCCAGCGTAAAAATGGACATTGGGATAGATGGGCGTTTTATTATGGAGGCCCAAAAAAGCTTTCGTGCTTTGGGTCTGAAGAACTAACAACGGGATTTTGCTTAGAGGCTTTAGCTCGTTTTAGGGATTTACAGAAAACGGAATGAACAATTTCTTTTTAAAATCATTACAACCCAAACATCAATTAATCTAAATTTTATGTACTTAGCTTTAAACTCTTTGTCTAAATTACAGCACCATTAATCTAAATTTTTTATTGACTGGATTGAGATAAGTTATATTAGTGAATTCTTTAACAAATTTTAGACATAAATATAATAACAACATCTATATGTTAAAGAAATTGTATATTACAGTCCCTCAAAAAATTTACTAAACCTTAACCAAATTTGATTTGAAACAGCTAATAATCAAACTAATACCTTTTAAAGCACAAACGCTACCCATTATCTATAAGTGCTTAAGTATAGCTTCAAAAATACGTCCTCAAAAAAAAGAGTTGCTTTTTGCCTTTGGAGGGCGATCTAATTATTGGAAAAATATGGGGATTGAGTTATTTGAAAAAGAATCTGTTTTTAGAGAGTCAATTCTAAAGTCTGATGCCATTATAACTGATTTAGATTGGCCTAGTATTCTTCCAAATTTCAGAAAGGAATGCCCTAAAAACTTCTTCGAATCAGAATCCAACGTATATCTTACAATTGCAGCTATTCAAATTGCGGTTTTAGATTATTTAAAAGAAAGTGGTATTATTCCAAATGCTATTATAGGGTTGAGTTTAGGTGAAATTACTGGTATCTATGCTGCAGGAGGTATATCACATACTGAAGTGTTCAATATTTTAAAGAGTGTTAACCTAACTACTTCAAGAGAGAAAAAAGAATACACTACTATTTATTTTAATATGAATATCGCTAGTGTACTAGAACTATCAAAGCGAAATGAAGAAATTCATCCCATATATGAACTTCATTACAATACAACATTGGCCTGTGTACATAAGGATAAGGTTGATTTACTTAAATCTAAGCTATCTAATATAGGTGTAGCATTTAAAAACACCAATCAAAAAATGTTCCCTTATCATACCAAGTTGATGGGCTTTTATAAAGAAGAAATCCTCAAATGCTTTTATAACCTAAATCCTAAGCCCTTAAAACAAGATTACTTCTCAACTTCTTTAGGTAAAATTGTTCCAAAAGGCACAATATTGGGTAATAACTTTTGGTACAACTTCCAACGATATCCAGTTTTAGCAAACAGCACTTATAATTCAATTATTAATTCTGGCAAAAAGTATAATATCATTCAAATAGGGCCAGATTTATTTGATGGAACAAAAATGCAACAAACGTTAACCAACAATTCGGATAAACCCAAACTATACTCTACACTTAAAAAAGATGGGAATTCACATAAAATATTTAAACATACCTACTCTAAAATAAAGAAAGAAGGGCAAATAAACCATAGTGCAATAAACAATAAAGGTAGCGATTTTGATGAATTCCTAAAAAATTTCGATCTGTACAATCCATCTTATATAGAAACGCCAACATTATATTGGGAGTATTTAAAAAGAAAGGGGAACGTTCATTATATACCTACAAACAGTTCGTGGATAGTTTTGGACTATGATACTATAAAATACGTTTTAAATGATCCTAAAAAATTTTCAAACCAACCTATCAGCGGTTTTGATAAATATTTGGCAGGAGCAGATCCACCTGAACATACAGACATCCGATTACTTTTACAGCCCTTATTTTCGCAAAAAGCGTTAAATCGTATTGAAGGCTATATTTTAAAGAGAACAAACGAGCTATTTGAAAATTTCCCATATTCTGAAGCCTTTAATTTTGTCACTTCGTTTTCTAAGCCATTATCTATGGATGTAATTACCTATTTTTTGGGGCTTAACATTGAACAGTCTAAAAAACTAGAAAGCATAGTGGGCGAAAGAATATATGAAGTTGGCAAAATTGAACTAAAAGAATGCTTTACTGAATTTCTATTGAAGAAAAATGATTTTGAACTTTCAAGTGCCATGCATTTTATTAAAACGCTTTATGATGATAACAAATTATCGCTTGATGCAGCGTCCAGTCTTGGCAGGTTGCTATGGAGTGCTGGAATGACAACAACAAATGGACTATTGAGCAATGTTTTTAAAAGACTTTTAAAAGCCCCTTATTTATCAGACCAATTAAGAAAGTCCGATCAATTAATAAATAAATATATTGATGAATGCCTGAGAATAGAAGCACCAGAAATAATATTGAGAAGAAAGACAACGCAACAAGTTACAATAGGGAATAAAACAATCCCTCAAGAATCATTATTAGCATTAGATTTAAGAGCAGGAAACCACGACGAAACTAAATTTCCAAACCCAAATGAAATAGACTTATCACGTCCATTAAACAGTCATTTATCCTTTGGAAGCGGCCCACATGTATGCATAGGAATGGCACTAGCAAGGATGGAAGCAAGAATTGCTTTAAAAAACTACCTAAACTCATCAAAAGAATTAAGTTTAGCACGCGATACACCAATAACCTTTTATCCTTCTTTTCATTTTAGAGCATTAGAAAAATTAACGATAAAATGTTCAAATTAAAGTTATAATTAATTACTAGGTCAATTAATATGCAAAATTTCATAATAAATCTAAAAAAATTAAGGGATAACCTCAAGCTAAAAAGAACCATTGGTCTTATTTGGTCTATTACCAAGGGGCGGGCTATTTTCCCTATGCTACTTATGATTTTTGAAAGCGCAGTGTTTTTGGGCTCTTTATACATATTTAAGTTATTAATAGACATAATTGCTGCACCCGATAGAGGCGAAAAAACTAATTTAGCAATGCTGTACCTTGCCGCAGCAGGATTAGCAACCATGATATTTTTAATCCTTCGTGCGTTATCGGGCTACTATACCCAAAAACAAGCGGCTTTAATAAGCGAATATGTAGATGATAAAATACACTCCATCGCTGTAGCTCTCGATCTTTCTTTTTATGAAAGTCCAGCTTACTTCAACACACTAAATAGAGCTAAAAATGCTGGTCCCGAAAGACCTGCAGCTATATTGACCGACCTTTTTAATATTTCCAAAAATTTACTCATGCTAATAGTTATGGGGGCAGTACTTATATCTATTAGCTGGGTTTTAATGCCTTTGTTAGCACTATTTATCCTGCCAACGCTTTTTGTACGATTAAAATTTGCCGATAAGTTATATGAATGGCAAAAGTTTAAAACACCATTAGAAAGAAAATCGCGCTACCTAAGCTCTCTAATAACTGGCGAAGTAGCCGCAAAAGAAATAAAAGCTTTTAATCTAGGTAATTTCTTTAGATCCATGTACATCGATATTAGATTAAACCTTTTAGAAGAAAAGTTTCGCATCAACAAACAGAGCAACATTAACGAAACAATAACTAACGTGTTGGCTGCCGCAGGTATGTACAGTTGCATTGCATACATTTGTATTAGCGCCTTAAACGGAGAATCATCAATTGGTGATATAGCCGTATTCCTGGTAGTTTTTCCTCAGCTTTTCGGCATTATGCAAGCGCTGGCTGGCGGTATTTCGTCTTTGTATCAAAACAATATATTCCTTAGTTATCTTTTTGATCTTTTTGATTTGAAAAATGAAATGGAAGACCCAAAAAACCCGCTACCTGTTCCTTTAAATCACCCTAACCTTACATTAAATAATGTAAATTTTAAGTATCCCCATGCCGAAAAAATAGCATTAAAAAACATCAACTTAAAAATACCCGCTGGTAAAGTTGTGGCATTGGTGGGGCTTAACGGATCTGGAAAAACCACTTTGATAAAGCTATTGTGTAGGCTTTACGATCCGACTTCGGGGACCATAAAACTAGGCGGAGAGGATATTAAAAACTTTAAAGCAGATGATTTTAGAAAGCAAATTAGTGTTGTTTTTCAAGACTTTGTTAAATATAACATGAGCGTTACTGAAAACATACACTTTGGTAACATACATGATGAAGCCGATCACAATTTTGTAAAAGATTCTGCAATAAAATCGGGAGCACATGATTTTATTAAAGAGTTTCCTGATGGTTACAATACTACCATGGGTCGTATCTTTGAAAATGGCAGGGAAGTTAGTATTGGGCAATGGCAAAAACTGGCAATTGCTCGTGCCTTGTATAGCAAATCCCAGTTTATAATTTTTGATGAAGCCACTAGTGCGCTTGATGCCAAATCTGAACAAGAGATTTTTGACGGCTTACGAGAACATATAGGCAATAGAGGAATATTGGTTATTAGCCACAGGGTTTCTGCCGTAAAACATGCCGATTATATTTATGTAATGTCCGAAGGTGAAATAACCCAGAAAGGAACACATGAAAAACTGATTTCTGAAACTGGGGATTATGCAAAATTATTTAAACGAAAACCTTTGGTCGTAACCCAAATGAGCAAAAATGGAACAGAGCAATAGCAACATAGTAAACAACAACCATATTGCCATCCTATCAACCTGTGCTGATGATTGGGGTGGCAGTGAAGAGTTGTGGGCAATGAGTAGCCCCTATCTACTAAAAGAGGGCTTTTCTGTTACTGTGTTAAAAGAAAGCATAAACCATAACCACAAGAGAATTTTAAAACTAAAAAACAATAACATTACGTTTATGGCATTGGGTAATAATTATCCCAAGCTTATAAACCGCTGCATAAATGCCTATTACCAGTTTGTAAAACCCTATTTCAACATATATCTTTATACGTTTAAAAAATTCCTTAAAGCTAAAAAACCAGTGTTGGTAATTATTTCGCAAGCCATAAATTTTGATGGATTGCATTACGCACAACTATGTTTAAAGCATAACATTCCATATATAATTGTATCTCATAAAGCCGTTGAATTTTTCTGGCCTCCAAAAGATGAGCGTAGCTATATGGCTAATGCTTACAAGCATGCAAAAAAATGCTATTTTGTTTCAAAACACAACCAAAATTTAACCGAAGAACAATTTGGATTTCGTTTCACCAATGCTGAAATAGTCCGTAATCCTATGAAAATTAAGCCTGAACCATTAATATATCCATCAACAAAGGAAGGTTTTAAAATCGTAATGATTGGTCGTTTATTTGTTATTGATAAAGGACACGACATTCTGATAAGAGTTTTATCAAAAGAAAAATGGAGAAAAAGAAAACTGTATTTATCGATTGTTGGCTCAGGTCCGGATTGCAAAGGTATTAAAGCCATGGCAAGTTTGCTTAAATGCAAAAATTTACAGTTTTTAGGACATCAAGATAAGATAAAAGAAATCTGGTTAAGTCATCATGCCTTAGTGATACCTTCAAGAAGTGAAGGTATGCCCCTAGTTGTTATTGAGGCTATGGCTGCTGGAAGAACTGTTATTGCAACACGAGCAGGAGGTACCATGGAACTTGTTGAAGATGGAGTGACTGGTTTTATAGGAGATGCAACAGAAAATGGTTTTGATGAAGCTCTAGAAAGAGCATGGAATACCCGCAGGCAATGGCATGCCATGGGGCTTAAAGCCTCTAAGCATATAAAAGAGCTAATATCAAAAAACCCTGAACTTGATTTTGCAAAAAAAGTAATAGCACTTATTTAATTGTATTTATTTATGAATAACCCCCCATTAGTATCCGTAATAATTCCTACATACAACCGTGTTAACATTGTAGGTAACGCTATAAAAAGTATTTTGGACCAAACCTATAAAAATATTGAGATTATTGTTGTCGATGATGGCTCTACCGATAATACCAAAGCATTAATAGATAGTTTTCCTATGGTTAAATACCTAGTAAAACAGAATGGTGGGCAAGCTTCGGCACGAAACATAGGACTCAAACATGCCAAAGGTAAATATATAGCCTCATTGGATTCTGACGATTTATGGGAAGCCACTTTTTTAACAAAAATGGTAGAAGCTCTCGAAGAGCATGGTTTAGACTTTGCTTTTGCTAATTGGAGACAACAGAATAATAATGGAAATTATAGTGACTTTCTTTCAGAATATATATACTTATCCTCGCATTTCCCAAAGAAAAAAAACTCATGGGTACATCTAAGTTATAAAGATCTAAGGAAAGTATATTTAACGGGCTGCCCATCACCGTCTTCCTCTTTACTTATTAACTCTTCAGTAATTAAAAGTGGTTGGAATGAAAAAATGAATATTGCTGATGATTGGTATTTATTATTAGATATTGTTTTAACTAAAGAAGCAAAAGTAGCTTTTACTACAGAAAAACTTTGGAAAAAACATGTAGTTAGCGATAATGTATTTGATGGACGAGATAGATTAGAAGTTCTTAAACTTTTATACGTAAAGGATATGTCAGCAATGCTTAAAGAGTTTAAATATTTTTTAAATACAGATGAGATTAACACATTACAAAAAAAATACGTTTTAGATGTAATGCTTACAGCTAAAGAGGTTTGGACAAAAGAAAAAAGTGTAAAAAATGCACTGTTTTATATTTTTAAAGCTTTTATTGAACACCCTATATTTTCTCTTCAAATAATCTTAATGATTTCATTTGGTAAAATAAAAAGCAAGAATTTAAAAAAAACTGATGTTATCCTAGAATAATGAAAAGCTTATCATTACTTAGAGCACATGATTGGTGGGCTCCGAAAATTATTCCTATGTTATGTATTGGTTATGCAACCATTTTACAGAATAAAGATAATTTGATGGATAATTTTTTATGGTTGCTTTTTTTAATTTTGGCCGTTTCGGTAGGCGCTATATACGTAAGTATAATAAATGACTTTACAGATTTAAAATATGATATCGCCAGTAAAAAAAGAAACGGGCTTCAACGTTTTACACCAATCAAGCGAAAATTATTTCTACTTGCCTCCATTTTGTTAGGAGTATTTTTTAGTATATTTTTTATAAATGATACACTTTCCCTAATATTTTATCTTGCGGCATACCTCGCTTTTAGTTTGTATTCTATACCCCCTTTTCGATTTAAAAATAGAGGTGCTTTAGGTGTCATTGCAGATGCTAGCGGCGCACACCTTTTTCCAAGCCTTTTTGTAGCTTCTTCTATGATGAACAACATGAATGTACCCATTGACCCTTATTGGTTAACAATTATAGGTGTATGGAGTTTTTTTTATGGGTTACGAGGTATATTATGGCACCAGTTTTGGGATCGGGAAAACGACCTATCAATAAACCATAAAACATTTGCGACAGAAATGAGTGTATCTAACATGAAGCTTGCAGAGATAATCATTACCTCCATTGAAATTATTGCGCTTCTGTTAATTTTATTAACCTTGGGGATATTGCCTTTTATTGCTTTGTTATTTTATTTTTTAATTCTTTTTGGCTACTTAAAACTTAAAATTAAAACAATCTTAATTATTACCAATACCAATAGCTGGCAAATATTTATGTCGGATTACTATCAGATTTTACTACCAGCATCATTAATAATTACTTGTAGTATTAAAGATCCTATATGCTTAACTTTATTCGTTTTTCATCTTTTATGCTTCCCTTATACTACCAAATCCTTTTTAAAAACCCTTTTAAGGATGATAGGGTTAAAAAAATAATATGGAAGAAGATATTTATTAAATAGATAATTTCAAAAAAATCCATTTAATGGGATGAAAAAAGTTAAAAATTCATACTTAATTGATAAGCTGTTAATCGCTTAACCTAGTAAAACAAAGATAAAACCATATGAAAACTAATTACTTTTATATATTTGCCATTGTGACTATTAAAAGACAAAACAACCGCTTTTATGAAAAGAAAAATTATTAGAATCACTACAGTACCACTGTCTTTAAGCGGTTTACTACATGGACAATTAGGTTACATGAAAAGTCATTATGATATTTTAGGCGTATCCTCAAAAGGAAAGGACAATCAACTTGATAAAGTTTCTAAACATGAGAATATACCTACCGTAGCTATTGAAATGACAAGAAAAATAACACCCTTAAAAGACATTGTTGCGGTTTACAAATTATATAAGCTATTCAAAAAAGAAAAACCATTTATTGTGCATTCGCATACGCCTAAAGCAGGAACTTTGTCCATGTTAGCTGCTCGATTAGCAGGTGTTCCACATAGACTACATACAATCGCTGGTTTACCACTTCTTGAAGCTACTGGATTAAAAAGAACTCTATTAAACACTGTGGAGAAAGCAACTTATGCTTGTGCGACAAAAATTTATCCTAACTCATTTGGTTTAAATGATATTATATTGGAGCAAAATTTTACAAAACCAAACAAATTAAAAGTTATAGCTAATGGAAGCTCCAATGGTATAGATACGTCTCATTTCGACCCTAATGCGATAAATGATGAAGCTAAGAAAATGAAGCTTAAAGAAAGCTTAAATATTGCTGAAGAAGATTTCGTATTTGTATATGTAGGTCGATTAGTTTCTGATAAAGGAGTAAACGAATTATTGGATGCCTTTAATAATCTAAGCAATGAGCAGGAAAATATAAAATTATTACTAGTTGGAGGCTACGAAAATGAATTAGATCCACTTTTACCAAAATCAATGGAAACAATAAAAAACAATAAAAAAATTATTTCTACAGGTTGGATAAATGATGTTAGACCATTTTTTGCTATTTCTGATGCTCTGGTTTTTGCTAGTTATAGAGAAGGTTTTCCTAACGTAGTAATGCAAGCTGGTGCAATGGAACTACCTAGTATTGTTACAAATATTAATGGCTGCAATGAAATTATTGAGCACAATAAACATGGTTTAATTATCCCTGTTAAAGATACCGAGGCCATATATAGCAACATGAAATATATACTAAACAACCAACAAGAAGCTAAAAAAATGGGAATTGCATCTAGAGCAAATATTGTTACAAAATTCGAACGTATAAAAGTATGGGAAGCAATGCTTGAAGAATACAAAAGTTTGGGATAACATTATCATTTAAAACAGTTAACTTTAAAAACGATTCAAATTCTTGAGCTAAAGTATTTACGTAAAAACCTCTACAAATACCTACAATAAGACGTTAATCGGTAATTCACAATTAATTATAATAAATCTATACCTACCCTATAAAGTCATTTGACGATAAAACGGTAATAATCAACGTAAAATTGAAAATCTATACTAATAGTATTATATATTTGATTGCTAATTAATATATGAAACCCCATTTTAATTTATTAGACTAATGAGTGAAGAGTTAGAAATCGTTGGCTTAACCAAAAAAATGCTTCGTGATTTTGTTATAAACAATACACTTTGGAAAACTGATTTAGCACCTATGCCTAGGAGTAAAGCTATTTGGCTAATTTCTAATGAAAGAATTAGTGAAAATGATTATTGTGGCGTATTAGCTTATGAAGGTAAAAAAATGGTGGCTTTTATATACATGTTTCCCGACTTAATAAACAACAAAACTAAAGAAGGTAAAAAAGCCTATTGGATGATTGATTGGTGGGTTATTGATAAATATAAAGATAGTATACTAGGAACCTACATATACAACCAAGCAGTTAAATTTGCAGAAAAGCAAGTACTAATTAAAGGTTATACGGAAAATGTACAAGAGTTTTATGACAAACAACCCTTTACTGTAATAGCATCAAGGCTTAGGCATACCCTGTTTTTTAGTTTAGACTCGTCTATGCTTATTGGCAAATTCAGGTTTTTAAAATCTGTGAAGTTTATTATTGATGGTATAGACTCTATTGTAGGCAAAACAATTCGATTTATAAACAAAAAGAAACTAGTAAACAGAACGAAACAGTTAAAGTATGATTTTATAAATCAATTAGATAACGATACTTGGAGTTTTATTGAACCGCTTTGTAAAGATGATTTAATTTTAAAAACATTTAACTATGTTAACTGGCAACTAGACAATAATCAATACTTACAATTACCTATCTCAAAAAAAACACCATATAAAAATCTACAAACTGGGATAAGTAACAATATACACATACATAATTTAAAAATTATTTCAGGTGATAAAATTATAGGTTTCTTATCTTATGTTATAAACTATAACGAATTCAATGTGAAATATTTTTTAGTTGAAGATGAAGAAAATTATGATTTGTGTGTTGATGCATTAATGGAAAACCTTATCAAATCTAAAAGAAATTTTATGTTTACTGATGATACTAAATTGTCTGATAACATTAAAAAAAGGTATTTTTCATTATTCATTCATAAAGTATTAAAAAAAGGACTCGCGCATAATGACACTAAAATTGATAATGATAGTGTAACTATGCTAAACAGAGATGGTCATTTTTATTAAAGGAATTAGTAAATATGAAGTATATAAGTAATTTACAAAAATCTATTGAAGAGCATTCTGAAAATAATGCATTTTATATAGGTGACACCTATTATACCTATAAAGATTTTGCCTTAGAAGTAAGTAAAATAAGGAATTCTATTAATAAAAAAGTTGATGGTTCTTTTAGATTAATTGGATTAATTGCCAATGACGATATAGAAACTTATGCCGCAATTATTGCTTTTTGGTTAGAAGGTAAAGCTTATGTACCAATAAATCCTGAGCACCCTATTGATAGAAATACAGAAATACTGAAAGCTTTAGAAACAAACTATATATTTGATTCAACCGAGAAAGCTAATTTTGAAGGATTCACACTTTTAGCGTCTTCAACAGAAAAAAACATAGTTATAAATCTTACACCAAAGCCAGTAGCAAAAAACGACTTAGCATACATTTTATTTACATCTGGATCTACAGGTAGCCCAAAAGGAGTACCAATTACTTATAATAATTTAAACGAATTTATTGAAGCTATAAACTTTGATGGAGAGTTTAAACTTAATGCCTCCGACAAATGTTTACAAATGTTCGAGCTTACTTTCGATTTTTCGGTAGTGTCCTATATTTTTCCTTTGTTAGAAGGAAGTTGTATTTACACGGTACCACGAAATTCAATCAAGTATTTTTATATTTATAAACTAATCCAAAAGCATAAACTAACAGTATTATCTCTAGTACCTTCAATAATTCATTATTTAAGACCGTATTTTAATGAGATTCATGCTCCAGAAGTGCGCTACTGTAGCTTTGGCGGCGGTGCATTGTACAATGATATTACAGAAGATTGGAGCAAATGTATTCCAAATAGCAAAACATTTAACTACTACGGACCCACAGAAAACACCATTTATAGTAGTTATTATAAATTAAATACTAATAGTTGTCAAAACACTACTCATAATGGTGTTATTTCAATAGGCAAGCCATTAAATAATATTGAATATATTATAATAAATGAAAATAATCAAGAGGTTTTACCTGGAGATACAGGAGAACTAGCCCTAGCTAGCGGGCAATTAACTCCTGGGTATTGGAAAAACAAAAAGAGAAATAACGAGTCCTTTTTTACCAAAACGGTAAACAGTAAAACTTTAAGATTTTATAAAACTGGCGACTTATGTTTTAAAGATTCTCAAAATAATTACATGTATTTAGGCAGAATTGATTTTCAAGCAAAAATAAGAGGCTTTAGAATAGAATTATCTGAAGTAGAGTTTCATGCCAAAGCTAGTTATGCTGAAAAAGTTAATATGGTGGCTATAGATATATTTAATGATTTAGGAAATGCAGAATTAGCATTAGCAATTGAATCTGAACCATTCGATACTAAGGATATGGTTATATATATGAAAGCCAAAATGCCAGATTATATGATTCCAGATCATGTGAAATTCATAAGAGAATTACCTTATAATACTAATGGTAAAATTGATAGAAAAAAACTAAGAACCCTTTTTGATAAATAATTATGGAAAACAAAGAAATATTTGAAAAAATAACACCAATTTTCGTAAAAGTTTTAGAACATAATAATTTTAAATTAACTGAAACCACTACAACTGATGATGTCGATGGATGGGGATCTTTAACGCACATGATAATTATTGAAGAAATTGAAAAGGAATTTAATATCAAGTTTAAATTATTTGATTTAATGACAATGGATAATGTTGGAGATTTAGTGAAATCAATAAAATCAAATATTTCTTAAAATAAATTTGCTACTATGTACAAACTATTTTTTAAGCCTTTAATTGACTATGTATCTGCATTAATAGCTATTATAATTTTTTCACCAATTTTTATAATAGTTACAATACTTCTTTATTTTGCAAATAATGGTAAACCCTTTTTTTTCCAAGTAAGACCTGGTAAAAATGAAAAGCTTTTTAGTATCATTAAGTTTAAAACCATGAATGATAAAGTTGATGAAAATGGCAAACTCCTGCCCGACTCATATCGTTTAACAAAAATTGGTATGCTTGTTAGAAAAACATCTATTGACGAGTTACCACAGCTATTAAACATACTAAAGGGTGACATGTCATTAATAGGTCCAAGACCGCTGTTGCCACAATATCTGCCCTTTTATAAAGAAAATGAAAAGAAAAGACATACTGTTAAACCCGGTATAACAGGGCTAGCACAAGTTAGTGGGCGAAATAACATAAATTGGGACACCAAGCTAAGATTTGATGCAGATTATGTGGAGAATCTATCTTTTAAAATGGATTTCAATATCTTACTAAAAACTATTTATAAAGTAATTGCATCAAAAGATGTTGCTATAGACACTACAAATGTAGAAGCATTACTAAATGTAGAAAGACAAAACAGCATGAATTAAAGCTAAGCAAGCATATTACAAATTTTTAAGTTAAAATGAACAAAACCGAAACGGAACAAAAACAAGTAAGAATATATGGCGCAGGTGGACACTCACAAGTTATCAAGAGTGTTTTAGAAGAAAATGGTTATGTGGTAACTGATACTTTTGACGACAAACCAGAAAATGTTCATCACGCCTCTAAGAATGTAGCTATAGGTGCAAGAGAAAACCTAAATAAATTCCCTCACGAAGGAGCACCAGTTATTATTGCTGTTGGCATAAATGCAGAACGTGCAGAAATTGCTGAGTTTCTTAAATGCAAGTATGAGAAGGCCATTCACAAATCTGCTACTATTTCTAATAAATCTAGTATTGGTGATGGCACAGTAGTTTTTGCAGGCGCTATAATTCAACCCAATACATCAATAGGAAAGCATGTTATTATAAATACAGGAGCTAGTGTTGATCATGACAATATTATTGGAGATTTTGCACATATATCTCCAAAAGCAGCCTTGTGCGGACATGTGGAAGTTGGTGAAGGTAGTCATGTAGGTGTTGGAGCTGTAGTAATTCCAAAGGTAAAAATTGGCAAATGGTGCACTATTGGGGCTGGTACTGTTGTATTAAAAGATGTGCCAGATTACTCTACTGTAGTTGGTAATCCAGGTAAAATAATTAAAACTAGAAAATCAAATTAGAAGTGAGTGAGCATAACAGTATATCAGACGTAACTTTTATTGGTTCAGGAATTTCAACTTCTTTTAGCTTGCTGAATTTTTTAGATCATATTAATAAAGATTTTACTATAAATAAAGCTGTTTCAATAAATATAATTGAAAAGTATTCTGAATTTAATTTAGGTATTCCTTATGGTACCAGATCTGGATTTTCTACACTTTTAATAACATCGCTAAGGAATTTTTTAGTTGAGCCTGAGCTGGGTGAATTTATAAAGTGGCTTAATAAAAATAAGTCATGGTTACTAGAAGAATTTGAAAACGAAGGTGGCGAATTATCAAAAAAATGGCTTTTAGACAATGAAGATGATATAAAAAACAATCAATGGGAAGACCTTTTTATTCCTAGACGTTTTTTTGGCTGCTATATAAATTTAAAAGTTAATAACAAGATTAAAGAACTTACAGAAAAAAGATTAATCAATGTCACCCATATTACTGGCGAAGTTGTTGATATTAATCAAGACGACAGCGTATATGAAATTACATTAGGAGATGGTTTAAAAATTACCTCTAAAAAAGCAATCTTATCTGTAGGCTCATTACCAGTTAAGCATTTGTGGCAAAATAAAGATATAATTGAAGATGAAAACTTAATCTTTATAAACAACCCTTATAAACCAAATTTAGGTGTAACATTAAATAAAATTAATACGTTTATAGCTAACAGAGCAGAGAAACAAACTAATATACTTATTGTTGGAGCCAATGCAAGTGCTCTGGAATTAACATATAAGATAAATGATTTTTCAAACAAAAAGTATTCTAATACAAATTTCACATTCCTTTCATCACAAGGTCTAATACCAGATGGTTTAATTGATGTAGAAAAACAAAAGCAATACACACCATATCACCTTAATGAATTAAAAAAAGAAAAAAAATTAACAGCCAAATTAATTGCTGAAGCCACATTTAAAGATCTTGATCTTGCAGATGAAATAAATTTAGGTGCAGCATCAACAGTAGATATTGTCTCAAAACATTTTGGTAAATTACTTGAGAATTTAAATAAAAAAGAGCTAGAAATTTTTGCTTGTGATTATGGGAATGATATAGGAAAAAGACAGCGTTGTGCAGGATTGCATTATTTAAATGTGATAACCAATTTAGAAAACCAAAATAGATTTGAACATTTAGCTGGTCGTTTTAATAATATGCAACACAATACAAACGACCACTATAATTTAGAATATTTAGATACTTTAACTAAAACAAAAACAATACATAATAAGCCTTTTCATATAGTAGTTAACTGTGTTGGCAGCAGAAACTTAACAGAAAATAATATTCCCCCATTATTTAAAAATTTAATCAAAAAAAAATATTGTATCCCCAATAAATCAAAAATAGGGTTTTATGTAAATGATAATTTAGAATCTACAAAAAATTTACATGTTATCGGGCCAATGTTAGCTGGCAATGTAATAGAAAATAAAGCGGTATGGCACGTTGAGCATTGTGGAAGGATTATATGGATTTCTAAAATATTAGCAAAAGTACTATTCGATGATTTAAATAAAGATAAAAAAGAGGAGCTAAAAAATTACAAATTGGAAGTTACCAATTTAGATAATGATTCTGATATTGAAACCTATAATAATCTTTTAAAAACCAATTGGAATAACAATATTTATTACGCATACAGTCATTTAAAATACTTTCAAAATGAAACTGATTCGCTTAAATATTTTCTGTTTAAAATTAATGACTCTAGTAAAATATTAATGCCACTAATTTTTAGAGAATTAACTTTAAATAATGAAAACACCAAATACTATGATGTAATAACGCCTTACGGGTACAGCGGACCTTTATACAATGACAACATTGACGAAGAACATTTACATGCATTTTGGAAAGCAGTTGATAATTGGTATAAAAAAAATAATGTAGTTACAGAATTTATCCGATTTAGTTTAACCAAAAACCATAAAGGATACTCAGGACATTTAATTAAATCACTTTTAAATGTTAAAGGTTTACTTTGTACTAATTTTGAGGACCAATGGACGTCTTTTTCATCTAAAGTAAGAAACAATTATCGTAAGGCTGTTTCATTTAACTTAACATGTAATATTTTTAAAGGCAATGAAATAAGTAAAGATATTATAAAACTTTTCTTTGATATATATACAAAAACAATGGTTAGACGTAATGCTAAAGGCATTTACTTTTTCTCATTAAATTACTTTGAAAATTTAATTTTAAATAACTTAAATGAATTTTCTATTGCTTTTGCTTATATAGATGATATTCCTATTTCTGCTGAATTAATAATAAAAAACAATAACACCATATTTGCATTTCTTGGAGGCACAGACTCAAATTATTTTCACTACAGACCTAATGATTATTTGAGAGTAGAGATTATAAAATGGGCTATAAAAGAAAACCTTGAGTCTTATGTTTTAGGTGGAGGCTTAAAAGATGGAGATGGCTTGTATAAAAGTAAAAAATATCTTTTCCCAAAAAATGAGGATATCCCTTTTTGTACAGGAAGAAAAATTATAAATCAAAAGATTTATAATAAGATAATTAATGGATTAGATGTAGAGTATACTAATGTTTCCAATTTAATACAAAATGCAGATTCTTTCTTTCCTATTTATAGGCTAAATGATGGAAATGAATCCCTTGATTCTATTTCATTTGACGTAATAACATCTAAAATTGACTGGAAAAAAGCTTTAGATCAAGTCGAAAATTTTGATTTTTATCACACATACGATTATCATCATTTAGCAAAAGAGGATAATTACAAAGCAGTTTTATTAAGATATACCGAAGGCGACTCACTAATTTGTTTTCCATTAATAATAAGAGAAATAGAAGGCACTGATTTTTATGATGCGACTTCAGTTTATGGATACTCAGGCCCTTTGCATAAAAATATAGATTCTAAATTCGATAATTCAAATTTTAGAAAAGCAATAAATTCTTTTTTTACTCAAGAAAAAATTATTTCTGTTTTTTCTAGATTAAATCCCTTTATAAACCATCAGGATATAATATTGAATAAAATAGGAGAAACTGCTGTACTTGGAAATGTAGTAAATATTGATTTAACAAAACCTATTGAAGAGCAAAGAACTGTTTTTTCTAAAACCACAAAAAGATACTTAAATAAAGGACGTAAAATTTTAGATTTAAAAATAAGTGATAAAAAAGAAGACCTAGAAGAATTTATAAATTTATACTATGAAAATATGAATAGAGTTAATGCCGCCAAAAAGTATTACTTCTCTAAGGATTATTTTTATAAGTTTCTTAATAGTGAAGACTTTAAAACGGATATGCTTTATGCTATTGACAAAGAAACCAATTCTATTATTTCTGGAGCAATGATGATAAAAACAAATAGTATTATTCAATATCATTTATCAGGAACAAAAAATAGCTTTTTAAATTTGTCTCCACTAAGGTTACTTATTGATGAAATGCGTATTCAAGGAAGCAAAGACAATTATAAGTGTTTTAATTTAGGTGGTGGATTAGGTAATAATGATGATGAACTATTTAGGTTTAAATCGTCTTTTTCAAAAAATTTTAAACCATTTAAAATTTGGAGACATATTGTAGACCAAGCTATTTACAACAAGTTAGTAGATGAAAAAGCTGCAGATCTTAACTCGAATTTTTTTCCTTTATATCGAGATAAATCAATCTAATCGTTCTCTGTAATAGTTTGCTATAGCACTTGCTATTAAATCTCTACTATGATTATTCCAATGCTTATCATATATTAAAGTGGTAGGTGCTGTAGATGTATTTAGCGTGCTATAAAAATCTATATACTCATAATTATTCTCATTTAAATACTTTAAGAATATTTGAGGTGTAATATTAGAGTCTAAAAGCAATACAAACCTTTTTTTATCATAACCATATTTTTTTACTAAAGATTTAAAATTCTCCATGTAAGTTAAATGAGTTTTTTCTATGTCCTCTTTAGTTTTCTCTTCAATAAATTTATTTGATTGTTTTTCTTTAAAAAGAGATGATATCTTATAAATAAGATTTAATACAGGATCAAAAACACCACTGTTCTGCGCATAAACTATTAATTTAATTTTGCGAATACTTTTATACAAAGGAGTTTCTAAATGCATTCTATCTTGAATTATTTTATACTCGCTTCTAGTAAGATCACTTTTAAAGTCTAGACCAATAATAACATAATCAATTAAATCAAAATCTTTTTTATACTTATTCATTAAATGCAATTGATCAGCTAAATCGTATCCTGCATAACCATATTCATATACTTCTATAGCTTCGTCAAAACTATTTTCAATTTTTTTACCTATTGAATTATAATAATGTTGATGAAAACCTTCTATAAAAGAATCTCCCACCAAAGCCATTTCTGTTTTATCTTTTGATGGTAAAAATTCCCGATAAGAATTATAGCCTGAGGAATTTATTCTATACTCTGAAAAATTTTGACGTCTAATACCTGTTACCGAAAACCCTTCCTGATTTGGTTTCCATTTCTCAACATTAAATTCATCAATATAACGTACAGGATAGTCTTTCGTTAAATGAAAAGCACGTATTACCCCTTCCAAAGCTAATAGTATTAGAATGGTATACAATATGGTTTTTAAAAACAGTTTTTTCATTATACTTAAAATTGAAAATAAATAAACGATTTATCAATATTATCATCATAAAACAATAGCATCAATACAATTACTAGCGTGTATAAAATAAATCTGACAATTTTAGATTTGAATTTAAAAGGTAATCGTTCATCTTTTCTAATTATGTACTCATAAAAAACAAATAGTATTAATAGAATATAATAATCCAACATTCTATACCCTTTCGGGTGAAGATAATTGGTAAATGAAAAATCATTAATTATATAACTTATATAATTAAAAGCATCTGTGATAGATTCAGATCTGAAGAAAATCCAAGAAAATGTTACAATTGAAAACACCATAATCACACGTAGAGTATCCATTATTGATGGAAATATAGAATTTTCGCCGATAATTGTATTTTTATAAGCTGTATTTTTTCCTATTAAAAAAACTGGAATAAATGCCAAAGCATGAAATGCACCCCAAAATACAAACGTCCAATTTGCTCCATGCCAAAATCCGCTAATTAGAAAAACAATACCAATATTTCTTATAGATTTTAATTTACCACCAAACGAGCCTCCTAATGGGATATAAACATAGTGCCTAAACCAAGTTGATAACGATATATGCCAGCGTCTCCAAAATTCAGCAATGTTTCTTGAAAAATATGGGAATTTGAAATTTGAAGACAATTCTACTCCAAATAGTTTGGCAATTCCTATAGCCATATCAGAATAACCACTAAAATCACCATATATTTGAAAACTAAAAAGTACAGCTCCTAATATCAATGTAGATGCTGAATAATTCGCATAATTAGCAAAAATATCATCTACAATAGGCCCTAAGGAATCTGCGATTACAACCTTTTTAAAAAGCCCCCACAAAATTAATTTTAACCCAGTAACAGATTGGTTATAATTGAATGTTCTTTTATTAATTATTTGCGATAATAAATTTGAAGCTCTCTCTATTGGTCCAGCTACTAATTGCGGAAAAAAGCTAACAAATGTGGCAAAGGATAAAAAATCTCTAGTAGGTTTAAGTTTTTTATAATATATATCGAACGAATAAGACATTGTTTGGAAGGTATAAAACGATATACCAACAGGTAGAATAACCTGCAATGTCCATGTGCTTCCCATGTTATATCCAAACATTGAGAGCATATCTACCCAAGAATCAACAAAAAAATTAAAATATTTAAAGAATCCTAAAAGGCCAACATTAAAAAAAACACTTACCCACAACCACAATTTTCTTAAAGTTTTCTTCTCATTTGCAGCTATTTTTAATCCAACAAGATAATCTGCAATAGTACTAAGTAGTATAAGTGAAAGAAATCTCCAATCCCACCAGCCGTAAAATAAGTAACTCGCAAAAAGTAGTAGTAAATTCTGTGCCTTTAGACTTTTTTTTAAAATTAACCAGTATAGCAAATAAACTACTAATAAAAATATAAAAAACTCTAAGGAATTAAATAACATG
>NZ_CAXIBN010000037.1:0-21852 GCF_964021735.1 uncultured Wocania sp.
AAACTTTTAAATAGCAAAAAACCAAGCGAATTTAGAAAGGTAGTTTTTCAGAATAATACTGTAAAACATTGGAATTAAAAAGATAACCTTTATTAACTTAAAAAGGCAATCTAAAAAATAGATTGCCTTTTTTTACATTGATAAAACCACTTACAACCCCTTTTCAACTCGTTTGGAGTTTAAAAAATATAGGCACAGCATAACTTACTTTTACAGATCTACCACGCTGTTTTCCTGGTGTCATTTTTGGTAATAAGCCAATAATTCTTTCAGCTTCTTTTTCTAAAATTTTATCTGGCCCTCTTGATCTTACTTTGGTTGTAAATCCTTTAGAATCTATAACAAATATCACAGAAACTCGACCTTGAATACCCATTTCTGTAGCTAATTCAGGGTATCTGAAATTTTTAACAACATGCTCTTGTATCTTTTTTTGAAAACAATCTTTCATTTTATCTCTTGGTTGACCTTCACAGCCTGGGAATACAGGTACATCCTCAATAGCAGCAAAAGGCACTTCTACGTCTTCATCTACTTCTTCAACATCAACATCACTTACATCTACAATACGTTCTTCAACCGCATCGTTTTGGTTAGCTTCAGTACTTTCAATTATAGTTTCTTCAACATCTTCAACATCTTCAACAATAGTAATTGTTTCTACTACTGCAGGTGGCGGTGGCGGTGGCGGTGGTGGCGTATTAATATTTACAATGGGAATATCTTCCTCTAATTCTTCGTCAACATTTAATACATCAATAGATACAAGGTCTTTATCGTAAGTTTTGTATTCTAAAGCTTGCCAAGATAAAAACAGCATTAAATTTAAACCTATAGCAAAATATAGACTACTGTTGCGTCCTATCTCTAATTCTGGGTTCTTTTTGGGTTTCATGACTCATACATTTTATGGGATTAAAATTATTATAAAACACCCCTAAATACTATGACATTTGTCATGTGAGAAACAATTAAAGCATAAAAAAAATTAAAAATCTAAATGAAATAGAATAATTAAAACTCCTGCTATTTTATTATCTTGGTTGTTCATTTTTTGTTTAAAACAAAACACTTTCTATAAAATGGGTTTAATAAAAATCAATCATGCATTCTTGTTTTATTTAATCGGGTTTTTAATCTTACACTCTTGCTCAGAAAAGAAAAAAGATCTTACGCAACAACCAAATATTCTTTTTATAATGTCTGATGATCATGCTTATCAAGCCATTAGTGCATATTCCGACAAGCTAATAAATACTCCAAACATTGATAGAATTGCAAATGAGGGCATGTTGTTTACTAATGCCTGTGTTACAAATTCTATTTGTGCACCTTCAAGAGCTACAATTCTTACCGGGAAACACACTCATATAAATGGAAAGATTAATAATTTAATGCCTTTTGATACTACTCAAGTTACGTTCCCTCAACTTTTTCAAAAAGCAGGTTACGAAACTGCTATGTATGGAAAGTTACATTTCGGTAACAATCCAAAAGGTGTAGATGATTTTATGATTTTACCAGGGCAAGGTAATTATTTAAACCCCAAATTTATAACCAAAAAAGGAGACACTACCGTGACTGGATATGTTACCGACATCATTACAGATTTTACTATTAATTGGTTAGACAAAAAACGAAACAAAGAAAAGCCCTTTATGATGATGTATTTGCATAAAGCCCCACACAGACCATGGTGGCCACATCCAGAAAAGTTTAAGGCGTTTACTAAAAAAACATTCCCAGAACCAGAAACTCTTTTTGATGACTATTCTAATAGAGGAACAGCTGCAAGAACAGCAGAAATGAATTTATTAACCCATATGAAATATGGTCACGATTCAAAAATAAGCCCTAAAACTATTGAAGACATGGGAGGTGTTGAACCTAAGATTCCTTCTATTAATGGATTTAATCGTGCCTATAATAGATTTAATGAAGAGCAAAGAAAATTATACGACCCAGTAATAGATTCTATCAACACATGGTTTAAAAACAATTGGCCTACGTTGAATGATAAAGAAAAAATGCAATGGAAATACCAACGCTATATGCAAGATTATCTGGGTTGTATTTCATCTGTTGATGATAATGTTGGGCGTGTTTTAGATTATTTAGATGAAAGTGGCTTAGCTAAAAATACTATTGTAGTATATACATCCGATCAAGGTTTTTATCTTGGAGAACATGGTTGGTTTGACAAACGTTTTATATACGATGAATCGTTTAAAACACCTTTATTAATTCGTTGGCCAAATCAAATAAAACCTGGAACAACAAACGATGAAATGGTACAAAATCTAGACTTTGCTCAAACCTTTCTGGAAGCCGCTCAAATTGATGCTCCTGAAGACATGCAAGGAGAAAGTATAATTCCTTTACTAAAAGGTGAAAACGAAAAATGGACTCGTGATGCGGTTTATTATCATTACTACGAATATCCTGGGGAACATACTGTTAAAAGACATTACGGTATAGTTAACAAAGCATATAAATTAGTGCATTTTTATCATGATATAAATGAATGGGAGCTTTATGACCGTTTAAAAGACCCTCAGGAAATGAATAATGTTTACAACAATCCTGATTATACCGATATAGTAAAAGAGTTAAAAATAAAACTTGAGGCATTACGAGTAAAGTATAAAGACTCCAAAGCACTTGATCAAAAATATATAAACATGTCGGTTAAAGAATAGGTCTATAAATTATCCAATTGGTTGCTTTTTTTATCCTCACTAATCGTCCAAAAGAAGCCAACAAAAAAGAATTGATCTGCTGCAGGCAGCAACGCACGTCTTTCAAAATAGCCGTTTACATTTGGCACATTGGCATATTGATAACCATTAACATTTTTAAAACCTAATACGTTGTTTACCGAAGCATATAGTATTTTTTGCGGACTTATTAAATATGCCCAATTCACACTTAAGCTGTTATAAGCTTTTGTTTTGTTATTTAAAAACCCTGGTTCGTTAGGATTGGTATATGTTCTTCCTGATGCAAAACCGTAGCTAAATCCTACTTGACTGCGCCAATCGTTAATCCAATATTTACCAACTACTGAAAGGTTATGTGTATTCGCAAAGTTTGGTTGTGCTTCAGTTTGATAATTTCTGTAATCTCGTTTGGTATCTAAAAATGAATAGCTTAGCCAATAATCAAAATTCTTGATGCTTTTACTATCTCTCCAAAAGAAATCGATACCTTTTGCAAAACCATTACCTTCATTATTATAAGTGCTATTAAAATCTGGAAACTCATCATTAAACTTAACTAAATTATCATACTTCTTGTAATAAGCTTCAGCCCTAAATATTTTTCTATCGGCATTATATTGATAGTTAAAAATGTAATGTGATGTATTTTGTGGTTTTAAATTTTGATTAAACTTCAAAATATAACTTGATGGATTTTGATAAAAATTACCATAAGCTAATGACAATTGACTTTTCCCAGATGTTTTATAAGCAAACGACAATCTAGGAGCTAAAGTAAAATCTTTAAAAAGCTCAACGTATTCTGCACGTAATCCTGTTTTAAAGGCAAGTTTTTTAGATAAGAAAATATCTGCCTCTGCAAATGCTGCTGCAATATTATCGTTATATCCATAGCTTACAGGATTAACTAAATCATCGGCATAAGTTTCATCAAAATCTGTTGCAAAATACTCAGCTCCAAAGTAAAGTTTAAAGCGGTTGCTTATTCTATCTTTAAATTTAAGTTTTGCGTGTACTGAGTTTTCTGAATCTTTAATATCACTATCCATAATATTGATATTGTTATTTCCGTGAGTATAGCTTAAACCTCCAAATAAAGTCCAGTTATCATTCAAAACACCTTGATATGAACCGTTAACATATAAATTTTTGTTTTTTAGTTTAAAATCTAAACCCTCGCTATAATTAATATCTTCTTGAGTTAATTCAAAATTTGTAGTGTCAAAAGCACCATAAAGTTTAAATAACCCTGAATCGGTTTTCTTTCTAAATACGGCTTCTCCAGAAAGTGTTTCAAAAGGCTTTTTCCAATCATTCCTATCTGGAAACAAAGCAATATAAGGCGCTAAATTTATATAAGATGCATTAACACTTAGCGAGCTTTTATCCCACTTTTGAGTATTTCCAAGTGTTGCGCCAACACTCATAATTCCTATATCTGTTTTTTCTTGATCTGGCTCGTCAATAGTATTTAATAACAATACACTTGATAGTGCTTGTCCAAATTCTGCAGAGTAACCACCCGTAGAAAATGTGATGCCATCAAATAAAAATGGCGAATACCTACCACGAGTTGGTGTATTATTAGTTGTTGGCGAATACGGTGTAAACACACGAATACCATCTATAAATATTTGAGTTTCTTCGGCTTCCCCACCACGAACAAATAAACGCCCATCTTCAGCAACTGTTGTGGTTCCGGGTAAAGTTTGTAAAGCACCAACAAAATCGCCTAAAGCACTTGCTGTGGTTACTACATCTAATGGTTTTAGCACGTTAACTTTACTATTATCGCCTGCAGCAAATGTTCCAGCAGATAAAACCACAGCATCCAAAGCACCAATGTCTTCTCTAAGTTTAATAGTTAAATCTTTCATATATGAAACATCACCAACCATTGTAAACGTCTCATAAGACAGAAAAGATACAACTAAGGTTTGAGTGCTTGTTTCTTCTGTTTTAAAAAAAAATAAACCATTCTCATCGGTTGTACTACCATCGTAAGTAGCATCTAAATAAACATTTGCTCCTGTGATTGGTAAACCTTTGTTATCGGTAACTTTTCCATTAATAACACTTTGAGCAAAAAACTGACTTGAAATAATTAAACTTAAAATTAATAATAGCTTTTTCATTTTTAAAGTTGATTAGTGATGTGTTCGTTATTTGTTGATGAAGCAAATTTGAAACATAACCCATGTTGAAAAAACTAATACTAACCGAATTGTAACATTTTAATGATGAATTGAATATATTTGAATAAATAGATAATTGCATGCTAACCAAAACAGAGAAATTATTTTCATTTATTTTCTTAATTATAGTTATAGCAGAATTGGTTTGCGACTCCGTTGAAAGCTTAAATACTTACCATTATTTTACCAAGCCTTTAATTTTAATTTCGTTAATTATTTTCTTTTGGAAGCATTCTCAAAACCTTGATGTAAACACAAAGCGGTTTACACTTTTAGCATTATCTTTCTCATTATTAGGCGATATTCTTTTAATGTTTGTAAATACATCTGCCAACTTTTTCATAGGTGGTTTAATCGCTTTTTTGGTAGCGCACATTATGTATGTTTTTGTATTCTTAAAGAAGAAAAGCACTGCAAATAACACACTACCTTTTATCGTTATTTTACTCCTTTATGCTACTATATTATTTTACTTTTTAAAGGATAGATTGGACGATTTAATGTTACCAGTAATTGTGTATATGTTTGTTATTTTATTAATGGTAGTCGCAGCATTTTCACGAAAAGGAAGTGTGTCAAAAAACAGTTATATTTTAGTTTTTTTAGGTGCGCTTTTTTTTATAACTTCGGATAGTTTATTGGCTTTAAATAAATTTTATGCGCCATTACCTTTTTCTAGTATTAGTATTATGCTTACCTACTCAATTGCTCAATTATTTATCGTTTTTGGTATTAAAAAACAACAATAGACAAAATCTATTGTTGCATATTAACAAATTATTAATCAGACAATTGATTAACAAAATTTAAAGTATCAATTTAATTTATGAAATGGACGTATAATTAGGCGCGCTGCTTTATCAAAATTGATGTAATTGTAGCACCAATTAAAGAAAACCACTACTCTATTTCTAAAACCAACCAGTGCCATAAGGTGAATAAACATCCATACAAACCAAGCAAAAAACCCTGCAAATTTATAATGCTTTAAGTCTACTACGGCTTTGTTTCTACCCACAGTTGCCATCGAGCCTTTGTCTTTATATTTGAATTTTTTAAGAGCTTTTCCTTCAATTAATTTTATCAAATTTTTTCCTAAAAGTGCGCCTTGTTGAATAGCAGGTTGAGCCACTTGCGGATGGCCATTTGGATAGTCTTCCGTTTGCATTAAAGCAATGTCTCCCAAAGCAAAAATATTTGTATAACCTTCTACTTGATTAAACGCATTTACTTTATATCGATTTGCTCGATCAATAAGAGATTCTGCATGAAGTCCAGTAATTGGATTTCCTGTAACACCAGCTGCCCAAATTAAAGTTTCAGACTGCAATTCTAAACTTAAATTAGTAGATACTTTTTTACCGTCATATTCTTTAACAAACGTATTACAATGTACAAGCACTCCTAATTTAGTAAGAAATCGAGCTGCTTTTTTTGATGCATGTTCACTCATTGATGGTAACACTCTCGAACCGCCTTCTAATAAGTAAATTTGCATATCGGCAGGAATTAAATCACGATAGTCTCTAGGCAGAATATGATTTTTTAATTCTGCTATAGCTCCTGCAAGCTCGACACCCGTAGGACCGCCACCAACAATTACAAAATTCAACAATGCTTTACGAAGTTCTTTATCACCTGTTATCGCAGCTTCTTCAAAATTTTGTAAAATTAAGCTTCTAATATTTAAAGCCTGTGGCACCTTCTTCATAGGCATGCTATGGGTTTTAATCGATTTATTGCCAAAATAATTGGTTTTTGTTCCAGTTGCAATTACTAAATAATCAAAACTCAAAACCCCAATACTAGTAGTAATTTCCTGATTTTCAGCATCAATGTTTTCAACTTTTGCTAAACGAAAAAAAGTGTTTTTATGTTTTTTAATTACCTTTCTTAAAGGGTAAGCAATAGAATCTGGTTCTAAGCCAGCAGAAGACACTTGGTATAATAAAGGTTGAAATGTATGATAATTACGCTTATCAATTAGTACAACTTGAACTTTTTTATTAGCTAAGGTTTTTGCTAAATTAATACCAGCAAAACCACCTCCAATAATAACAACTCTTGGTAAACTTGATTGGGGAATATTCATAAAAACACCTAAAAATATTATATTACAAATATAATATATATGCTATTTACACACTACTTTTAAATATTATTTTAAGCTTTGTGTAACATTTTAAATATTTAAGCTACTTACCTTATAACTAAACCATCAAATTGAATAAAGAACTAGAACATAGCTTTGTTGAATTGCTAGAAAAGCATCAGAATATTATACACAAAGTTTGTAGGTTGTATACTAATAATTATGATGCTCATAACGATTTATTTCAAGAGATAACCATACAGCTTTGGAAAGCTTACCCAAAGTTTCGTGGTGATGCTAAGTTTAGCACTTGGATGTACCGTGTGGGATTAAATACAGCTATAACGCTTTACAGAAAATCTAAGCGCAGTATAAACACTCAAGATTTTGAAGGCGTTGAGTTTAAAATAAAGGCAGAAGATTATGATGATACTGAAGAGCAGCAATTAAAAGTACTTTACAAAGCTGTACATCAATTAAATGATATTGAAAAAGCACTTGTTTTCTTGTATTTAGAAGACAAAGACTATAGAGAAATTAGTGAAACAATGGGGATTAGCGAGGTAAATGCACGTGTTAAAATGAATAGAATAAAAACTAAGCTTAGAACCATACTAAATCCGTAACAATATGGATGAATTAGATTTATTAAAAAAAGACTGGAATAAAGGCGATAATAAGTTTCCAAAATTATCTTATAACGAAATTTATAAGATGATATTAAAAAAATCGTCTTCCATCGTCAAGTGGATATTTATTATAAGCCTACTTGAGTTTGCTTTATGGACTTTTATATCTTTTTTCTTAAAGGATACCGAAAGCATGAAACGCTTTGATCAGTATGATGCCGATGCTGTATTTATTCCATTAATGATAATTGGCTATATTATTTTAGCCTATTTTTTCTATTTGTTTTTTAAAAATTACAAAACAATTTCTGCAACAGACAATGCTAAAGTTTTAATGGAAAACATTCTTAAAACAAGAAAAACGGTAAAACAATATGTCGCTTTTAATTTAATTTATCTGGTCATATCGACCATAGTTGTGCTATTCCTAGAGTTTGACAGAGACCAGCAAGTTATAGATCAAGTCAATCAAGCCGCAGCAAATGGTGAAGCCTTTAAGTTTTACGCAGGCATTATAATCGCTACTATATTACTATTAGTAGTTGCCATTGGGGTTTTACTGCTGTTTTATTGGTTAGTTTATGGTATTCTATTAAAGCGTTTAAATCGAAACTACAAAGAGCTTAAGAAGCTAGAAGTGTGATCGCCTTTACAAAAGGAAAACGGCTGTGGTGTTTTTTATTTAATTTTAAGAGTTTAAATTTGTATCATATAAAAAGATTAGCAAATATTAAACACATTGTCTCGTTACGAAAAGCTCCTCACGATGACAAATCAATCTCTATAATACAAATTTATCAACGGCAACAACTTCACCAACTTGCATTATACCAAGTTGAATGTTCCCAACCCGAGTACGAACCAACCGCAACGTAGGAAACCCAACTGCTGATGTCATTTTTCTAACTTGACGAAACTTACCCTCGTTTAAAGTAATCGATACCCAAGATGTTGGCCCGTGTCTATCGTCACGAATTTTCTGAGAGCGTTTTGGCAACTCTGGTACTTTACCTAGTTTAACTACTTTGCATGGCTTTGTTTGATACTTTTTGCCATTAAAACCAATTTCTACTCCAGATTTTAATTGCTCTATCGCTTTCGCAGAAATAGTACCATCAACTTGTGCATAATACTCCTTTTCTACTTTTTGGCTGTTTATAAAATCGCTCATTTTACCATCGGTCGTAATCAATAATAAACCTTCCGATTTTTCATCTAAGCGACCAATAGCCATCGTGTTTTCAGGGAAATTATAAAGACTACCTAAAAACTTTTTTGATTGTTGTTTGGAGTCTTGACTTTTAAACTGACTTAAATATCCATAAGGTTTATAGATTATAAAATGGCGATGGGATTTAGATGCTTCCATTCAAAATACTATGAACCAATTCCTTGGTTGGTGTTTGTCCCTTTATTTTCGCTCTAACAACATTAAAAGTCATTTTAAAATCGCAACCCAATTTGTAATCGCTGCATCCGTAGGCGGTTTTCCCTTTTATAACCGTCCCTTTTTTACACTTCGGACAAGACAATTTATCTTTTTTCGCTTTCGAAGAAGTCTTTTTAGGCTCCAATTTTAATTTAAAATTTTCATCAAATCTAAGCAAACCTTCAACAGCTCCAACATCAGTTTTAAAGCCTTTTAAATTAACAGTGCTTCCTTTTTGAAGCAATCGCACAAATTGTTTTTCAGATATTTTTTTTTCAGCAAAACTAAAAGGCAACACAAAATCACAGCCATCATTATAAGCACTACAGCCATAAGCTGTTTTACCTTTTAAAAGCTGTCCTTTTTTGCATTTCGGGCAAACCTCGGCAGTAATTCCTGCTTGCTTTTTAACCGTTGCTTTTACGGCTCTATTTTTAATTACCGTAGCTTGCGATATGTTGGCGCGTTTGGTTTCGCTTCGTACTTCGTAAACCAAAGCATCTACCATACGTTTCATGTTTTTTATAAATGCACCTGCACTAAACTCGCCCTTTTCAATATCTTTTAATTGCTTTTCCCATGAGCCTGTAAGTTCGGCAGATTTTAATAATTCATTTTGAATTGTATCTATCAACTGAATACCAGTAACTGTTGGCAGTACCTGCTTTTTATTACGTTTTATGTATTTTCTTTTGAAAAGGGTTTCAATAATATTAGCTCGCGTTGATGGTCTCCCAATACCATTCTCTTTCATTAAATCACGTAATTCTTCATCGTCAACCTGTTTACCAGCAGTTTCCATAGCACGTAATAAAGAAGCCTCAGTAAACTGATTTGGTGGTTTGGTTTCTTTTTCTAAAAACGATGGCTCGTGTGACCCTTTCTCTCCTTTTACAAAAGTTGGTAAAATCCCCGATTCTTTTTCTTTTGCATTCGGGTTTTCAAAAACAATGCGCCAACCTTTTTCTAAAATTTCTTTTCCTGTGGTTTTAAAAACTACTTTTGCTGCACTTCCTAAAATGGCGGTGTTGGATACTATACAATCATCATAAAACACCGCAATAAAACGCTTTACAATAATATCGTAAACCTGTTGCTGATTGTATTGCAAATTAATTTGAATACCTGTTGGAATAATAGCATGGTGATCGGTTACTTTTTTATCGTTAAAAACTTTGGAAGATTTTTTTATTTTCTTTCCTAAAAGTGGTTGTGTTAATTTTGAATAGTTTGTTAATTTCTGAAGAATACCCGACACTTTCGGATACACGTCGTTTGGTAAAAATGTCGTATCAACTCTCGGATAAGTGACTACTTTTTGTTCGTATAATTTTTGAACAATCTTCAACGTTTCATCTGCCGAAAACCCAAACTTAGTATTACAATACACTTGTAAACCTGTTAAATCGAACAGTTTTGGCGCGTATTCTTTTCCTTTCTTTTTAGTGATGGATTCTATTTCAAAATCGCTTTCTTTTACTTTATTAGCTAAAGCTTCACCATCTTCTTTTTTAAGGAAACGTCCGTCTTCGTAACTAAAAAGTGTATCACGATAAAGTGTTTGCAGTTCCCAATATGGCTGTGGTTTAAAATTCTCAATTTCCTTAAACCGATTTACAACCATGGCTAAGGTTGGTGTTTGCACACGGCCAACCGACAATACTTGTTTATAACCACCATGTTTTACGGTGTACAACCTAGTCGCATTCATACCTAATAGCCAATCGCCAATGGCTCTGGAAAATCCTGCGTAGTATAAATTATCGTAATCTGTTGATGGCTTTAAATTTTGAAACCCTTCTTTAATGGCTTCGGTAGTTAATGATGAAATCCACAGGCGCTGTACTTCGCCTTTGTAATTGGCTTCATTCATTACCCAACGTTGGATGAGTTCTCCTTCTTGCCCCGCATCGCCACAGTTTATAACCAATTCGGCTTTATCAAATAAACTTTTTACAATTTTAAATTGCTTTTGAATACCCGAATTTACCACCACTTTGGTTTCAAATTTTTCAGGAAGCATGGGTAAATTATTTAAGTCCCAGCTTTTCCAATAGGGTTTATAGTCGTTGGGTTCTTTAAGTGTACACAAATGCCCAAAAGTGTAGGTTACTGCATATCCATTGCCTTCGTAATAGCCATCGCATTTAGTATTTGCACCTAAAACGGAGGCGATTTCTCTAGCAACACTTGGTTTTTCGGCAATACAGACTTTCACTTATTTATCTTTAAATTAAAAACGCAAAATAGGAATTTAGAAAGGGTTTTTAAAGTAGAATTGTTAGGAGTTATTAACTAAAAAGTTTTGTCAAAAAAATGAAGTTCGTTTAGCATGTTCGTGTATGGTTTAGCTGCGTTGTCTTGCATTTATATTCGCAAGCAATTTTCTTATTTCAACTAAGGTATTTTTATTCTTTTTTTTCAATGTTAGTTATTTTAATATGCGTGAGTATAAATATTTTATTTCAAGGTTTATAAAACGATTTAATTCAGAACCTTTTTTTGCTAGAGTTTTCATAATTGATATTTTATCTATTCCAGCACTAGAATTTGTATATTCATAAATTCCGCCATTTTTAAATTCAACTAGAATTCCGCCTTGTGTATATTAAAAGCCCTTACACTAGGTTTTCCGCTTAAATTGCAGTAGTATTCCATTCTTTCTCTTTTAAAATTAAACTATTTAGATTTAATAAAATAACGATTTATTTTTAAAATACATCACTGGAAATGAAGAAGTTACTAACAGAGGAGTTAACTAAAGGTGAGATGTTTTTGTAATTGTAAACAAATTGAGGGATATAAATTGTTATTTAACAATTGTTTATATCCGCCGTTAAACGAATTAGTTACCATTTTTTATGAAATTAAAATAGGTGTAAACCATTTTGAGCATTAACGTCTCTGTCTGTTGGCAGACAGGATTATGGGGTAAAAACTATGTGGTTTTTCCTTACGTCGAAACGACAAAGTGCTTCAATCTTATTTCCTTAAATTCCCAATCCGTTCCAAAAGTGTAGGATGCGAATAATGCATAAACACGTAAGCAGGATGTGGTGTTAAATTACTCAAGCTATTTTTAGATAGTTTTTTTAATGAGGTAATTAATGGTTCAGCTTTATAAGTGTTTTTGGCATAATCATCTGCTTGATATTCAAATTTTCTTGAGAAGACATTCATAATCAATCCCGTAATTTCAGAAATAGGCGAGTAGAGTAACCCAAAAGCAATTAAACCAATGTGAAAACTTGGAATTTCAACCCCCAAAGCTTGTGATAACAAAGGATTTGAAATGAATAAGGATAAAATATAAAGCGTCAATCCGGTCAATAAAATAGAAGCAAACAAATTAAAAATAATATGCTTCTTTTTATAATGCCCAACCTCGTGTGCTAAAACAGCAACAATTTCTTCATCATCTAAATCATTAATCAAGGTATCATAAAGTGTGACGCGCTTTTCACTTCCAAATCCAGAAAAATAAGCATTGGCTTTGGTACTTCGTTTAGAGCCATCAATTACAAAAATCTTATCTAATTTAAAACCAACGGTTTTAGCATACGCAGAAATTTTATCACGTAAAGTACCTTCTTCTAAAGGGGTTTGTTTATTAAAAAGTGGAACAATTAATTTAGAATAAAACATATTCATAAATAATGTAAATACCGCAACTACTCCCCAAGCATACAACCAAAAGTATTTTCCTGTAATGTTGTAAAACCAAATAATTAATGCTAAAATGCCGCCACCAACAATCGCCATCATCAACCAACCTTTTAGCTTGTCTACGAAAAAAGTTTTAACGGTTGTTTTATTAAATCCGAATTTTTCTTCAATAACAAAAGTGCTGTAATACGAAAAGGGTGTGGTTAAAATATCACTACCAATCATTATAATTCCGAAGAAAATCAAAGCAATAATGATGGAGTTGTCGCTGTAACTTCTAGCGATATTATCTACAAACTCAAAACCATCAAAAAACAAAAACCCTAAAGTTAAAAGGATAGAAAATGTTGAGGTTAGTAATCCGAATTTATAATTAGTTGCTTTGTAGTTTTGCGATTTTTTATATTCAGCATCGTCATAAACATCTAGTAATTCTTTAGGAAGTGCATCGTTAAAATGTTTTGCATTTAAGGCATCGAGAATTTTATCAATTATAAAATTGATAACAATAATTCCGATGATGATGTAAAATAATGTGTTTGCTGTCATAAAAAAGTAAAATTCCAATATTAAAATTCTAAAAAGCAAAAATAAAAACTATATGTCACACTGAGCGCAGTCGAAGTGCTTATTTACCTTTATACTTGTAATGAGTTGCATTTCTACATTCAGCCAATATTTGAAGCATATTAAAATCCCCGCTGATTAAAGCTTCTTTCTTTGCGCGTGTCCACCCTTTGATTTTCTTTTCAAAGTATATGGCTTGTAACACATTATTAAAAGTTTCATAAAATTTTATTTCTATCGGTCTTCTTTTGTAAGTGTAACAATCTCTATATTTTCCATGAGTATGTTCTTTAGTTCGTTTTTCTAAGTCATTTGTGATTCCTGTATAATAAGAACCATCAGAGCATTTTAGAATATAAACGTAATAGAAATGCATTTTGTAACCGTTTGTTTTAAATTGTTTTATATAATATTTTGAATGAAGATAGCAAGCGTAGCTTAACGAAGTGCATTGTTGTTTATAGTTTATATTGGTCTTCGACTGCGCTCAGACTGACAGTAGGAGTATCATTTAAAACCCCGCTGTCTTTTCGCTTCAAAAATAAGGATTCCAGCCGCAACCGATACATTCATGGAGTCTATTTCGCCCTGCATGGGAATAATAATATTTTGGGTTGAGTTTTCTAGCCATTCGTTACTTAAACCCGTAGCTTCAGTCCCCATAATAATAGCCGTTGGTTTAGTAAAATCTTGTCTGTGATATTCAACTGAAGCTTGCAACGCCGCACAGTAAATATTAATATTTTTAGACTTTAAAAACCCAATAATTTCAGCGGTGCTGCCCGTTGCAATTTGATTGGTAAACACACAACCCACACTAGATCTTATAATATTAGGATTGTACAAATCGGTTTTTGGGTTCGCGATTATTACAGCATCTACATTGGCAGCATCGGCAGTTCGTAAAATGGCACCAATGTTGCCTGGTTTTTCTGGGGCTTCGGCTACTAAAATCAATGGGCTTTTGGTGCTAAATTCTATATCTGAAACCGTATGCTTTTTGCTTTTTGCTACGGCTAAAATACCTTCGGTAGTATCGCGATAGGCTAGTTTTTGATAGACTTCTTTTGAAATTTCTATGGTGTTTATTGAGGTTTCGACTGCGCTCAACCTGACATCTTCCGTTAGATGTTTTAGGTCTTCAATAGGAAATAATTCAGGAAAAAATAAAATGGTTTCAAGCTCGTAATTTCCTTTAATGGCTAACGAGATTTCGCGTTGGCCTTCAATTAAAAACGTGCTGGTTTTTTTGCGTTCGCGCGACTTGTCTTTTAATTGTGCAAGTTGTTTTATAAAAGTGTTTTGAATGCTTGTAATTTCTTTATTCATAAAGCAAGCAAAAGTAATTGTTTTAAAATAATTTAACTTTAAAAAAAGAACACATTCGTTTTATTGATTGTTATATTTCTCAGAATAACGTTTCCAAAGTTTAGTTTGGTGCGTTTCAAGGCTAATTTCTCTACCATCAATAAAGGCATGAGTAATTATATTGGTTCGCATATCTAAAGCATCGCCTTCGCTAATAAATAAAGTTGCGCTTTTACCAGATTCTAAACTTCCGTAATTATTATCTATTCCTAATATTTTAGCAGGGTTTAAAGTAATAAGCTGTAACGCTTGTGCTTTGGTTAAGCCATGCGCAACTGTGGTACCCGCATAAAATGGTAGATTTCTAGAATTCATTCGCTCCATTTGTCCGCTAGCTTGAAGCGCTACTACAACACCATTATCAACTAAAAGTTTTGCCATTTTATAAGGTAAATCGTAATCATCATCGTCATTACTTGGTCTAGAGTGTACGCGTTGTAATAAAACTGAAATGTTATTTTGTTTTAACAGGTTGGCAATTTTATAGGCTTCTCTACCGCCTACAACAACCATGTTTTTAACGCCATTTTCTTTTGAAAAACGTATAGCATCGGTAATACCTTTTTCATCATCGACATTTATATAAAGTGTTTTAGAACCATTAAAAATACCTTGCAACGCTTCATAAGGTAAATTAGTTACAGTGTTAATTCCTTTGTTATAAGCTTTACTTTCTTTAAAATAGTTTGCTATTTCCGTAATTTGGTTTTTATATTCTTTATTTGGTTTTAGTCCTGGGTCTTCACCAAGCCACCAGCGACCATTAGTGAAACTATTAGGCCAATTTATATGAATGCCATCATCAGTTTTTATGGCCGCATCTTCCCAATTCCAAGCATCAAATTGAACCACTGATGAGGTACCACAAATACGACCCCCACGAGGTGTGATTTGCCCTAAAAGAACACCGTTAGGCCGCATAGATTCCACAACTTTAGATTCGGCGTTGTAAGCAATTAAACTTCTTATATGTGGATTCCATGTACCCATTTCGGCATCATCATCAGATGCTTTTATAGCGTCAATCTCTACTAAACCCAAAGTTGAGTTTGGTATTATAAACCCCGGATATATGTGCTTGCCTTTTCCATCAATAATCTCACCAACACGAGCAATTTTCATTAAAGCACTTCCAATGAAAGTGATTTTACCTTCATTAAACATGATAAGTGAATTCTCAATAACTTTACCATTACCTAAATGAGCAGTAGCGCCTTCAATGGTTATGGCCTTAGTTTGTTTTGGAGCTGGTGTTTCTTGTGCTATTACTACTGAAGAACACAACGTTAAAATGAGTATAAATATAAATTTTAAATTTTTCATTGAAATAAATTTTAGTGTTGGTGTTCATTATCAATAGAATCGCAGTGTAAATCTTCTTTAATTTTCTTTTTAATGGGCTGCGTTTTTAAACCTTTGTTTTTGGCTTGCATCATCATATTAATAAGTTCATTTTTTTCTTTTTTAATTTTAGAACGCATCATTTTATCTTGCTCTAAATCAAAATACGTAACACCTTCAATAAGTGTTTTTTCTGCTTTAGCATAAATTGAAAGCGGATGGTTTGACCAAAGTACAACATCGGCATCTTTACCCACTTTAATACTACCAACACGACTATCAATATGTAAAAGTTTTGCAGGATTTAGCGTTACAAATTTCCATGCTTCTTCTTCACTAACACCTCCATATTTAACCGATTTAGCGGCTTCTTGGTTTAAACGACGAGACATTTCTGCATCATCACTATTAATTGCCACGGTTACTCCTGCATCATGCATGATGGCGGCGTTATAAGGTATGGCATCGTTTACCTCGTATTTATAGGCCCACCAATCGCTAAATGTGGAGCCACCTACACCATGTGCTTTCATTTTATCGGCTACTTTATAACCTTCGAGAATATGAGTAAAGGTGTTGATGTTAAAGTTGAACTTTTCGGCAACTTTCATAAGCATATTTATTTCGCTTTGAACATACGAATGACAGGAAATGAAACGCTCTTTATTTAAAATTTCGGCAAGAACATCTAATTCAATATCCTTTCTATAAGGCTTGCCACTTTTCTTTAAGGCATCATATTCTTTTGCTCGGGTAAAATAATCCATATATACTTGCTCAACACCCATACGAGTTTGTGGAAAACGAACATTGTTTTGAGCACGTGTTTGTTTTACGTTTTCTCCTAAAGCGAATTTGATGAATTTCGGACTTTTTTTATAAATCAAATTATTTGCTGATTCTCCCCACTTTAATTTAATGATTGCGGAACGCCCTCCAATTGGATTAGCAGAACCATGCAATATTTGAATTGAAGTTACACCCCCTGCTAAATTCCTGTAAATATTAACATCAGTTTCATCAATAACATCTTCAATGGAAACTTCTGCTGAAGAATTTTGTCCGCTTTCATTAATGGATACTGCAGCAATATGAGAATGCTCATCAATAATTCCCGCTGTTAAGTGCTTACCTTTTGCATCAATAACCTTGGCGCTACTATCAGATAAATCTTGACCAATCTTTGCAATTTTTCCGTTTTTAATTAAAACATCTGTGTTTTTTAAAATACCATCACTTTCGTTGGTCCAAACGGTTGCATTTTTAAATAGAAGTGTTTCAGCTTTTGGCAATTCTTCGAATCCATAAGAATTGTTAGGAAAAGTTATAGGAAATATTTTTTCTTCTTCTGATTCCTTTTTTTCTTTTGATTTAGAAATTGAATCTATTTCTTTTTCAATATATTTTGCATAAAAAGGAAATTCGTTACCATTAGGCATAATCGTTTTTCCATTAAGATTTTTATTGGTATCTACATTGGCAACAACTCTAATAAATTCTTGTTTAGTAGAATCTACAGTTGTAAAAGCAATATTTATCCATTCATCTTTAAATGTTATTTTAGAACCGCGTGTTTTTTCTGCAGAAGTAATTTTTGCTTTTAATTTATTAGGTTCACCACTAATGTTCATTTTAAATGAATTACTAGTTAAATAAAATTCATAATCACCAGTAATATCTTCGGTGTTCATGTTTTCTAAAACGGTTTGTTTTCCTTGTACCCAATTTTCATAAAGTGTTGTTTTTTCATCAAAAACATCGCCTGAAGTAATTAAAAAATTTGCTTGACTGCCGTTTTTAAGTGAACCAATCATATTAGATTTCCCTAATAGTTGTGCAGGAGTTATAGTCAAAGCTTCTAATGCTTTTTCTTTAGAAAGACCATGCTTTATAGCCTTTATCAAATTAGATTTGAAGTCTTTAGGCGATTTTAAACTGTGTGTTGTAAGCGCAAATGTGATGTTGTTTTCTGCTAAAATTTTTGGATTTATTGGTCTTTGATTCCATGCTCTCATATCTGCTAACGATAGTGTTGATGCTAAAAAAGCATTTTCAACATCATAAGCTTTAGGGAAATTTAAAGGAATAATTAATGAGGCATTTGTGGCTTTTATATCATTTATACGTTCATATTCATCACCACCACCAAGAATAACATATTGTATGCCAGACTCATCACCTACTTTATCTGCTCTTAAAATACTTGCTCTACTGCCAGCATCAAAAATTTGAACTAAATCTTTGTTGTTGTTTAAAGCTTCAATTGATAAATCTTTGGTTTTGTTTTGTCCTTTTGCATACCAATCGGCATCTAAATAAAGCTGTCGTAATAACGCCATACTTCCCATTATAGAGCCAGGGTAGGATTGTCTTGAGGTTACACTTTTTCTAAAGGATAGATATTGTGCAGAACTTTCATCTAAAATTCTAGTTTCGTTGCCGTTTTTATTGTTTAGTGCAACAAGTGTTCCACTACCTCTAACAATACCATCTTGAATGTGGGTGTTTACTACGCCAAAACCAGCTTTGAGTAATTCGGTAGCCGATTTAGAATCATAATTAAACTTTTCACTTGCTTTATTTTCAGGCATGACGTGGTCATTCCAATAATACCCCGTTCTACTCGCATCGTATTGTGGCGTTCTACTGTTGCTCGACGGTCGCTTAGGCTTTTCAACTCCAAAACTAGAATACATATCGATAAAAGAAGGGTAAATACTTTTACCTAAAACATCAATAACTACTGCATTTTTAGGGATGTTTACTGAAGTTCCAGAAGTTACTATTTCCCCATCTTTAATAAGTAAAGTTCCTTTTTCAATAATTTGTGTTGGAGTGATATAAATTTTGGCATTCGTAAAAGCGGTGTAATTTGTGTTTTTTGCTGTAACGCCATCATTTTTAGGAAAATAATCTTGTGCAAACAAAGACAAGTTACACAAAAGCGTGAAAATTAAAAATTGCTTTTTTATCATTATTTTGGTTAGTTAAAAATTATCTTTCTAAAGATATAAATTAAGAAGATAGTTATCGTTTATTAAGATTTATTTAACACTAATTACAAAGAGGTATTCCCAAAATAATTAACTAATAAAGCCACCACATAACTGTAACTTTCCATGCCTTTGGTTTGACTATTAGCCTTTAAAAAGTTGCCATAAAAAAGTTTAAATATAGGTTCGGCTGGGTTTTGGTGTGCTTCCCAAAACAAGCGTACTTCTTCATAATTTTTTAAAATACCTATATTTACATCGGCAACAATGGTTTCGTATAAAGCTTCATCTCGTCTGTAAATTTCATTCAAGCAAAAACGTAACCCAAACGTATAACCTGTGTATTTAAAGTAAACATCATCGTTATTTATAGTTGCTAAAAAACCAATAAAGTTTGCTTCATTTTCGGCAGCATAACCTAATTGATGTGCAATTTCGTGTGCCGTAGTTGTGGGGAATTTAAAAACAGGAATAAGGGCATCAACTTGTGCTTCATTAGTTAACGGATTCAAATAGCCACTAAAACCCATGTACGTTAATGGATAGCTGAATAACGATTTCTTTACACTTTTTGGATGATATTCTAAATGCGGAAATATTTGTTTTAAATTATCATAACCATTTTGGGTATGCTTAAAAATTTCAGATTTACTAAACGGAATATCAACTTTTATGGTGTCGTTATTTGTTATTTTTAAATGATATGCATTCGATTTTTCAATCAATTTTTTAGTCACAAAAACTAACTGATCGGTTGTGTAATCGCGATTTAAATTCAGGTTTTTATGCAACGGAAGCCTGTAATAATTTAAACCCCACAACAAATGAAACGCAAAATAAATAATAGATAGCGCAGCAAAGACATTAACAAACCACTGTTTCGTGTTTTTTCGTAATTGTTTTCTGTTTTTATACACCCATCTTGCCGCATAAATAATAGCAAAAGCATAAATTAAATCGCCAAACGAAAACGGCAACCAACCCAAAACATATCTAAAAATTTTAGAAATAAACGGATACAAACCATTGCTGTAATAGGTTTCCACAAACACTGGGTAATGCGCCAACCACTTTACCAATGCATATTGCGGAATTAGTAAAAGCGAAATAATCGTTTTCTTATTCTTTAGCATCTTTCAAAAGTAATAAAAATTTATACCCAATGGCATTCGTTTATTTATGTGTGTTTTTTTCTTTTTTTATTTTTGCTTTTTGTCTTTGTTGTATTTTTTAAAACAAACACTGGTAAGTTAATTGGGTGGCTGCCAAAATCTACTCATTTTTATTACCTTTACACCACTTAATAAAAAACAATAATGAGTTCAGAAATAAGACAACTTCAACCACAACAACTTTGGAATAAATTCGCCGACTTAAATGCCATACCACGCGCCTCAAAAAAAGAAGAACGCGTCATTACCTTTATGAAAGATTTTGGTAAAAACTTAGGTTTAGAAACCATTGAAGACGAAGTGGGGAACGTTATTATAAAAAAGCCAGCAACCGCTGGAATGGAAAACCGAGTAGCTATTGTAATGCAATCGCATTTAGATATGGTTCACCAAAAAAATAACGATACCGATTTCGATTTTGATACTCAAGGCATCGATATGTTTGTTGAGGGCGATTGGGTAAAAGCAAAAGGAACCACTTTGGGGGCCGATAATGGTTTAGGCGTTGCCACCATTATGGCGGTTTTAGAAAGCACCGATATTCAGCATCCAGCCATTGAAGCTTTATTTACTATAGATGAAGAAACCGGAATGACTGGCGCAAAGGGTTTAAAAGGTGGTTTGCTTGAAGGAGAAATCCTTTTAAATTTAGATACCGAAGAAGATGACGAAATTGGAGTAGGTTGTGCTGGAGGAGTAGATGTTACAGCAACTAGAACGTATAGTGAAGAAGAAACTCCTGAGTTTAAAATAGGCTACGAAATTACTATAAAAGGTTTACAAGGCGGACATTCAGGAATGCAAATTCACGAAGGCTTAGGGAATTCTAACAAGATTTTAAATCGTGTTTTATTTGATGGTTTTGAGAATTTCGGATTACGAATTTCAGAGATTGATGGTGGTAGTTTACGTAATGCTATTCCAAGGGAAAGCAAAGCTATTGTTGTTATTGACGCCGTACACGAAGATGCATTTTTGTTAGAAATGAAACAACAAGCCGAAACCATTAAAACTGAACTTAAAACCATGGAACCCGATTTAGAAATTACAGTTTCTAAAATAGATACTCCAAATAAAATAATGGATTTAGGTGTTCAAGAAGGTTTAACCAGAGCGTTGTACGCCGCTTTAAATGGGGTTTATAGAATGAGTGCCGATATTCCAGATTTGGTTGAAACGTCTAATAATATAGCTCGAGTTATTGTTAAAGATGGCAACATTAAAATTAGTTGTTTAACGCGTAGCTCGGTTGAGAGCTCTAAAATGGATTTAGCAAATACACTTCGCGCTACGTTTGAGTTAACTGGTTGTGAAGTGGAATTCTCTGGGGAATATCCAGGTTGGACACCAAATATGGATTCTGCTATTTTAAAAGTATTGTCTAAAATTTATAAAGATATGAACGGCGAAGAAGCACACGTTGCCGCATGTCATGCAGGTTTAGAATGTGGTATTCTTGGGACTAATTACCCGAATATGGATATGATTAGTTTTGGTCCAAACATTAAAGGCGCACACTCACCAGATGAACGGGCGCAAATTTCATCGGCTCAAAAATATTGGAAGTTTGTTTTAGAGATTTTGAAGCAAATTCCTGTGAAATAGAATTATTAATATAATTGAGAAGTGATTCGTTTAACGTGTTTGTGTATGGTTAGTTGCACTGGCTAGAACTAAGTT
>NZ_CAXIBN010000038.1:0-21833 GCF_964021735.1 uncultured Wocania sp.
AGTAACACGGTTATAAAACATATTAGCAGACAGTTTATATCCGAAAATCATTGTAACCAATACGAAAAAAACTTAGGATTTTATTTTTATACATCGAACTTCTATGTATATTTGTTTTTTATAAGAATATTATATGGAAAAACTATCTAAAGAATTAATCGGAGCTTCTACCATACCTATTATTTTATCAATACTTTCAAAAAACGAATCTTATGGTTATGAAATAATCCAAAGCGTAAAAGAAATATCTAATGGAAAAATAGAATATGGAGATGGAACTTTATATCCAGTTTTACACAAATTAGAAAAAAAAGATCTCATTGAATCTTACTGGAAAATTGGAGAATCTGGGAAAAAGAGAAAATACTATAAAATAAGTACTAAAGGAAAAAAAGAACTTATATCAGAAAAAGAAAACTGGACAATTATCAATCAAATTATATCAAAATTATGGAAAATAGAACCAACTTTAACCTAAAGGAGAGTATAGAGATCTGGAAATCTGAATTGTCGAAAAAATCTAATATGACGACAGATAATATTGAAGAATTGGAAAGTCATTTATTAGATTTAATCAACGATTTAAAATCTAAAGGATTAGACAAAGAAGAATCATTTCTTATTGCAAGAAAAAGAATTGGAAAAATCGATGACATCTGTTTAGAATTTGATAAAGTAAATAATCATTTTTCTTTTATCAATAAGGCAATTCCTTATTTAAAAGGTGCTTTGATTTATATAGCATTTATTGCGTTAAGTAAATTACTCTTACTATATACCTTGATTTTAACTCAAAAATTAAGTCTTAATAGTACAATGTTTAAAGTGATATCTGCAATTCTATTAGTATCTATTTCGATTTCTTTCTTTTCAGTTTTATATTATCATTTAAAAAGAGGGAACTCATTTTTAAATAAGTTAAATAATATTAAAATATTAGTTTTATTAATTGTTTTATCTTCAATAATTACAGTTAGGTCAGATATGAGTGGAGCAGTTAAAGTAATGTCTGGATTAAATTTAGCAACAGAAAACGATTACTTTCAAGGTTTTTTTATAATGGAAAACAACTTTTTAATATATAAAATATTGAGTGTGTTAATATTGTTGACAACATCATTAATCTTCTATTGGAAAGACGAAAAATATGATAAAATAAAATATACGAAGTAAAGTACTGGCTACAACATTGTATAAAAATAATGAGTAGTTTAGTGCTTTATCAATGAGTCGTGCATTTTTGTTACATCTGATTTTCCTTCGGAAAATCATTGCACAAAAAACCGCACTATTCTTATACATAACCGTTAAACGAACCTCTCCAAAAATAAAATATTCTAATTTAAAAACAGAAGTTAGCAAACACACGCGTTAGGGATAGTAATGGAAATCCTTTTTGTGAGGCACGAGCAAAAAGATTGTAATGGATAGCCCGACCCGCAGGGGAACGCACAAATTTTAAATAATAAAGAAATAAATGAAAAAATTAAGAATTGTTTTTATGGGCACACCAGATTTTGCGGTGGCTACATTAAAGGCTTTAGTTGAAAACAACTATAATATTGTTGGCGTTATAACAGCACCAGATAAACCTGCAGGTCGTGGACGTAAATTAAATGAAAGTGCGGTAAAGCAATATGCCAAATCTGTTGGATTAAACATTTTGCAACCTACCAATTTAAAAAACGAAGATTTTATAGATGCATTAAAAACATTAAAAGCTAATCTTCAAATAGTCGTAGCTTTTAGAATGTTACCAAAAGTAGTTTGGCAAATGCCAGAATATGGTACGTTTAACTTACATGCTTCCTTGTTACCAAATTACCGTGGTGCAGCGCCAATTAATTGGGCTATTATTAATGGTGAAACAGAAACTGGGGTTTCAACATTTTTTATTGACGAAAAAATTGATACGGGCGAAATGATTCTTCAAGAAGAAATTGATATTGATGAAGATGAAAATGCTGGGAGTTTACATGATAAATTGATGAGTATTGGTAGCGGTCTAGTTTTAAACACCGTTGCTTTAATTGAAAAAGGTAATGTAAAAACGGTACCTCAAGTTGATTCCAGCCATATTAAAACAGCGCATAAGTTAAATAAAGACAATTGTAAAATTAATTGGAATAACTCCATGGATAACATCTATAACTTAATTAGAGGTTTAAGTCCGTATCCAGCAGCTTGGTGTACTTTAATAAATGGTGAAGACGAGTTAGATATAAAAATTTATGCTGCAGAAAAAGAAATAATGACTCATACTTTAAAAACAGGAACTATTATTTCTAATAAAAAAGAATTAAAAGTTGCAGTTACAAATGGTTACATAATTATACAAGAAATTAAGCTTCCTGGAAAGCGAGCAATGGATGTAAAATCGCTTTTAAATGGGTATGCTTTTCACGCCAATGCCAAAATGCTCTAAACCCTTATTCTCACTCATATTTTAAAAACATCGATAAAACGCATGATCTTTATTAACAAAAGCATTAAGTTATCAACAATAGAAGGTATTTCCCTTGCTATTACTTGCGTGGTTGTATAATCCGTATAAATTTGTAGAGGATTTAACAAAAATGTTTAACCAATTTATTAATAATTAAATTTTATATTATGAACAAAACAGATTTAATCGACGCAATGGCAGAACACGCAGGAATTACTAAAGCTGCTGCAAAAAAAGCTTTAGAATGCGCAATTATTGAAATTGAAGGAGCTTTACAAAAAGGTAACAGAGTTTCTTTAGTAGGATTCGGATCTTGGTCAGTTTCTAAAAGAGCTGCAAGAGAAGGAAGAAATCCTCAAACAGGAGCAACTATCAAAATCAAAGCTAAAAACGTAGTAAAGTTTAAAGCTGGATCAGATTTATCAAGTGCAGTAAACTAATATTTACTCCTAATTATATTCTTTAAGTGCCTTCATAAATGAAGGCATTTTTTGTTGATTATACCCAAACAGTTGCATTTTTAATAAATAAATATTAGATTTAGTTACTAATTCCTCAAAAAAATGATTTCAACTAAACCGAAAAAAGGTAACTTGTTAATCGCAGAACCTGCCATAATAGGTGATGTTTCTTTTAACCGTTCTATAGTTTTATTGGCAGATCATTCGCATGAAGGTTCAATAGGTTTTATACTAAATAAACCTCTAGAGTATACCATTAGTGATTTAGTACCCGAAGTTGAGGCAGAATTTAAAGTTTACAATGGTGGCCCTGTTGAGCAAGATAACCTATATTTTATTCATAAGGTACCGGATTTAATACCTGAAAGTATTGAAATTTCTTTAGGCATTTATTGGGGAGGCGATTTTAATAAAGTAGCAGAACTTATAGCAAATGGCTCAATAAAAGAAAGCGATATTCGTTTTTTTCTTGGATATTCTGGTTGGGAAACCAATCAGTTGGATGAAGAGTTAAAAGCAAACTCGTGGGTTGTTACTAGTAATATTTACAAAGAATATATTATTGAGAAAAATTACGAATCGTTTTGGAAAGAAAAAATGCTTGAGTTTGGTGGCGAATACAGTATTTGGTCCAATGCCCCGGAAAACCCGAATTACAATTGATACTAAATTTCCAAAAAAAAACCAGTACAGGCTACAAAGGTTTAATTCGTGCTACCTAATCTTATTTTTACATTCAATTTTTGCAATAGCATTTTAGAGACTTCGTTTTTAAATGTTTTCTTTCTGTATTTTGCTACGGGCTGAATACCCACGATAACATTTGTTATAAAAATTTCGTCGGCTTTTTGAAGCTCGAACGGCGATATGGAGGCTTCAATCAACTCATATTCAGTAATTGTTTTTATAATATCAATAAGTTGCTTTCTCATGATGCCTTTTAAACAACCATCAGCCATTGGAGGTGTTTTTATCACGTTATCCTTTACCACAAAAACATTTCCGTTTAATGCTTCAATAACGTGCTTATTGGTGTTTAAAAGCAAACAATTATGTAAGTTGTTTTCTTTGGCATAAATACTTCCAACCACATTAAGGGCTTTGTTATTTGTTTTTAAAGTAGATAATAATGTAGGCGACACATAATAATCTTTAAACAAATCGACTTCGTAAAAGTCTTCTTTAAGAAGATAAAAGTCTTCTTGAATAGCTTGAGTAATTATAATAAAATCAACTGTATTGGTGTCTGGTAAATACAAGCCTCCTTCGTTTCTTTGCACCATTAATTTAACACGGGCTGATGCTTGTTGTAATTTATTTGCCTCTAATGTTTTTTGAATTTGTTCTTCAAGAAATTCCATGGTAAAATTCATTGGGATTTCCATGCGCATAATACGCATCGATGCCATTAACCTAAAATAATGGTCTTCCCAAAAAAGTAATTTTCCATAAGATGTTTTAATAGTTTCAAAAAGGGCGTCGCCATAATTAAAACCTCTACTATATATAGATAATTTAGAATCTGATTCTAAAATTTGTTCGTTAAAATTTATCATAAAAAACCCCACTTTCATTTGAATTAAAAGTGGGACAAATATAATTGATTTATGTCTTATTTAATTAAGCAGAACCTAATACTTGCTTTAAACTAGAAATTTGATTTTCCCAAAGCATTTTAGACTCGTCAACTTCATCATCTTCAGCAAAATCGGTTATCATTAAGGATACATCTTTAGTAATTTCATCTACTTGAATTCTAATTTCGAAATACGAAGTTGTATCATCTTCATCATTAAGCCATCTAAATTTAACGCGTTCTCCGCTTTTTTTACTTAATAATTTTGCTTGCTCTTCACTGTCATCCCAAATAAAAGTAAATAACTCACCTCGAGAGTTTACATTATCTGAAAACCACTCTGACAAACCTGATGGTGTAGAGATATATTGATACAATAATTGCGGTGATGCGTGTATTGGAAATTCAATTTCAAATTTAATTTTATCGTCCATAAGTGCTGTAAAATTTATGATGCTCAATATATACATTAATTGATAAGTTTTACAGTAATTTTTAATAATATTTTACACGATTAAAAGTTTGTTGACAACAATATTGTTTTTATATTTGCAGCCTTAAATTATGGCGAGGTAGCTCAGTTGGTTAGAGCGTCGGATTCATAACCCGGAGGTCGGGGGATCGTGCCCCCCTCTCGCTACAAGGTAAACAAAGAAAAACCCAAGATATTGATTCTTGGGTTTTTTGATTATATACAACAAATAGCTTGGACTTGTAACAAAAAAGTGGACAATTAATTGCAAGATTTAAGCTGCTACGTTTTGGTTATACATTTCTGTTTCAAATTCGTTAATAGTTTTATACCCTAAAGTTGAGTGTATCCTCCTTTTATTGTACCAAGTTTCAATCCAAGAAAAGATTGATAATTCTGCTTGAGACCTATAATTATATTTATTTTTATATACCCATTCAGTTTTAAGCTTTTAAAGAGTAATTCAGCAATAGTATTATCCTAACAATTGCCCTTTCTACTCATGCTTTGTATAACTAAACCTTCATGACTTTTGATGATATCGGTAAAAGCATCACTGGCATATTGAGATCCTCTATCAGAGTGAAAGATTAGTTCCTGCGCAATCACAGTAGATTTAGCAGCCATATCTCAAGCAGCAATAATGATGTCTTATGTTATTAAATTATCACCCATAGACCATCCAACTATTTTTCGATTGTACAAATCAATAATAACAGTTAAATACATCCAAGCCTTGTTCGGTTTCTATATAGGCAATATCTGATAACTATATTTGATTTAATACTTAAAAATTTCGATTTAAGATATTTGGAGCAATTGGATAGTTATGGCTACTGTCGGTAGTTGTCTTAAACATACGATTTCTTCTAACAAATAACCCATTGGTCTTTATCAGTCTAGCTACACTAGTTCTAGAGACATAATGTCCTAGATTTTCTAATGCCTTTTTTATTCTTAGTGCTCCGTAGCTATCAAAACTATCCTTAAAAACTTTTATAAATCTAAATTTTACTTGTCGCTCTTGGAAATGCAAAGCATTCAAGAATACCTTAATTGAAAATAATAAACAATGACCTAAAAGATGCTCACCACCTTTTTTAATATCTCATGTTCTTCTGAAATATCTTTTAATGTCCTTTACAATGGCATACTTACCACTCTTCAATAGATTATTTTTTCACTACTTTTTTCACTATACTTTTATTATTATCAAATGTAACCTTTAAAAAATATATACCAGATTTTAAATTATTAGTTGGAATATCAATAACATCTTTATCCTTATTTAATAAAGCAACAGTATTGTAATCTAAAACCTGTTTTCCTAAAGCTGAAAACATACTTACTTTATAATTTATTGTAATTGGTCTTTGAATTTTAATTTTTAATATATCGTCAACTGGGTTAATAAAAAAACTTACATTATAGTTAAATAGCAACTCTTTTGCCTCTAAAGTGCTGTCTATATAAAACATATTGTCGGGTATATCAGTTTTTGCCATGCCAGGTCCCGATAATTTTAATGTCATATTTGGGGTAGCTTGTTTACTTTGTTGATAAAAAATTCTAATAGGATGAAAACCAGATTTTAAATATATCGTTTCAGACAGTTCATTGCTTGTGTAGTTAAAATCATTATCGATAAGGTGAATATCATGAAGCATGATATGACTATTAGATTCTGACTGGTTATAAAATGTATACAGACCATCTGAAGGAATTTTAATATAACCTTTATAGTATAGCCCTATTTCCGATGAATTTCCTTCTAAAACTAAATCTAACCCAGAAACGACACTGTTATCTGTTGGTAACAAATACTCAAAATTGGGAACCCAATTATAATTTCCTGAATACCTCTTTTTTATTAAACCACTGATTAAGCCAGATACTTCAACCGAAGGTATAAACTCACTATCATAAGGGCGTGATGCGGAACTTTCTCTTTTTCTTACCTGCAATACCTTATCACGCATTTTTTGTTCCAATTCAGGCATAGTACTTGCCAAATTAGTGCTTTCTCTTTCGTCTAAAACAACATCATATATTTCGAAAGGGGTATTATGGCTCGTAATATTGTATCGAACTCCTTTATAATTCCCCATTCTAATTACCTGCATTTGTCTTCTTACCCTATTACGTTTTGAAGGCTCAAAATCTGAGTAACTTTTAGTATTTCCATTAAAATAGTATTCATGGTAAGTGTAGCCTTTATCAATTTGATTATTATTGTCCTGCTTTAAAGAAGGAAATACAGAAACTCCATCTGTATAAGCTGGAATAGGCACATTAGCCAAATCAGCAAAAGTTGCTAACCAATCCCAATGACCAGAAGGGAAAGTAACTACTGAATTGGAAGGAATCGTGTTTGGAAATCGACAAATGGTTGGTACCTTTACTCCAGCTTCCCACAAATCACGTTTAGTTCCATTCATGTTGCCATAAGATTGAAATGATTGTGGATTTTGGGTGAATGTTCCTCCGCTACCATTTTCATGGTGCGGTCCATTATCTGATGTAAAAACAATTAAAGTGTTATCATCAATATTCAAATCTTTTAATAACTGTATAAGATCTCCTACCGCATCATCAATCCTTCTAATCATGGTGGCATGTCTTTTTTCGGTTTCATTCCAACTTAAACCATCATAATCTGAATGAATGTATGAATCTCTTGTTCCAGAAGCTGTATTAACCCATGGTGTTACTGCATTATTAGCTCCAGTCCATTGAAGTCCTCCAGACAAACCACCTCCTGCAGGATAAGCTTGTGTTGGTACTTGCAAAGTTGCATGGGGCGCATCATAAGCCAAGTAAAGGAAAAAAGGTTGTTCTGGTCTAGTGTTTTCATGGGTAACAATCCAATCCTTAGATTTTGCAGTGAATACATCTGTAGAGTATGTTAAACCGGTATTTTCCATTATCATGGAATAACCATCTACAAAATATGCTCTTTGGGCAGTCGTTCCATCCTGTGGATAATGTTGATGTCCCTGGATATGGTATAAATATCCATAAAACTGATCAAACCCTCGTTTTAACGGGTGCGCAGGTAAGGTAGCTGGATCTGGTTCTGATGACCCCCGACCACCAGCAAGTCCTGCCTTACCAACATGCATGGTTCTGTAACCAGACAGTGAAAGCAATTGCGCCATATTAAGCCCATTATTTAAGGGTTTATCAAACTGATTGTTCCTGATATTGGTATGCCCTTGATGCAATCCGGCCAACAGAGATGCTCTAGATGGAGCACATACAGGAGCTGCTGCATAATGATGTGTTAACATAGCCCCTTCGTTAGCCATAGCATCCAATCTAGGGGTTGTCATTTTTTTTGCTGAAATGCGTTGATTTTGCCAAAAATCACCTAAATCGCCATAACCTAAATCATCAACATTTATTAAAATAATATTAGGTCCATTGTTAGATATTGGGCTATCTGAATAATCCTTATTACCATTTTGCGCATTTAATCCTAGAATTAAAACATATAGTATAACAAAAATTGATAATTCTTTATAGTTCATATTAACCTCTACGTTTTTATAAAAACCTTAGCTTAAAAAACAAATTACATTGCTAACTCATTTTCAAACTAAAATTAATTTATTTTTTTATAACCTTAGCTCTATATTTAGTGCCATTTTCATCTTTCATTTGTATTAGATACATCCCAGTAGGTAACAAACTTAAATTGAAAGTATGTGAACGGAAAGCATTTTTAATAACACCTTTTTTCACTATCTGCCCTTGAATAGAGTACACTTCATAGTCTAGCTTACTTCTTGATGGAACAGCTATGTCTACGTAACCTTCTGTTGGAACCGGAAACGCCTTTAGGTTTTTCACTTTCACATCATTTATACCTAACGATTGTCTATTCATTATTTTAACGATCTGTTCTTTAGTAAGATGACAAGGATATACACGTAAATCGTCTATCTGTCCTACAAAAGGAAATACTGGATTAGACAACCCGCCTTGAGATCCAATTAGCACATTGGCCGCAATTGTATTTATAATAGTTGTGCTCGAACTTGTAGCTTCTACTTCACCATTTAGATACAAAATATTGTCTCCTAAATTCCCGCCATCAGGCATGGTAACAGCAACATGAACCCAAGTATTTACAGGTAAAATGGTTGTGCCATGAAATCCACCACCATTAATTTCTATTCTTAGCTTACTTTCGTTATTAAGCTTAAGGGTATATCTTTGGCTATTACTAGCAACACCCATATTAAAAATGCCATGATGTAATCCATCATTTGCAGGTATTTTAATCCAAGCTGTAACGGTTCTTGCTGCATCTCCTTCAATACCTGTCCATTCATTTGTTATTAAAGTGTTTGTTCCATCAAAATTATAGGCTTGCCCTAGATTTCCCGTGACATAGGCAACACTACCAGTATTACCAGTATAACTGTCAAGTGCTAAGTTAGCACCAGATCCCTGCAAACCTGAATTTTCTATATTACCGTCAAATTGATAGCTTACTTGTTCCTCTGGAGCATTACAATCTACTGTTGGTATACACCCTGTAACTTCAAACATATTATTTATTGTCTTAGAATATAGCTGTCCATTTTTTGTTACATTTAGGGTTACATTGTATAGTCCTGGTGCTCCTGGTACAACTATTGGGTTACGGGCGTTAGGATTATTTATACTTAAAGGTGTTGGTGTTACTATCCATTCCCAAGAGGTTATCCCATTATGGTTCATAATGGAATGGTCATCTAAGTGCACCTCCTCTGAACAATCATTAAATACTGGTTTGTCAACCCATGGTGTAATATATGGAGGTGTAAAGTCTTGCTCAACCAAAGGTGACTCCCACACACCATTGTTTCCAGCTACACGTATCTTACCGTCTCTATAAAATGGTTGGGCATAAATAAGTTTCATGTTAGTTGGGTAATCGCTAACATTACTATGAGCATCCCAATCTGCCATACCATCCTTTCTGTAAAAAACTTCACCAATTGAACTAGAAAAAGAGTTATTTGCCGAAATAAACACATAAACCAAATCCTGACCTGTACTTGTTGGCTGTATGGCTAAAACCTTGGTGTACTTTGATGTTGATATTGTACCGGACCAATCGTTCCATGTGTTTCCTCCATCGGTTGTTTTCAATATCTTACCTGGGATAGATGCTGTTTTTTGTGTACATAGGTATACTGTATTTTCATCGTAGGGAGAGATAACAAAATGTAGTCTTCCATACCACCCAGATGTTGCGCCTGCGCTTAATAACCCTGCCGATTTACTAACCCAAGTGCCTCCTCCATCTTCTGTTTTATATAAGCCAAACCCATCTACATCCACATACATAACATCTGGGTTTTTATGGCTTATTTCCATAAACCTAACTGTGCTTCCGAAACTATTTAACAGGTTCCAGCTGGCTCCCATATCATTACTTTTCCATATCCCATTTCCTTCTCCCACAAACAAAACCGAATGGTAATTAGGGTGTTCTAAAAGGTTACTACGCCTTTGCCCATTGGTTACCTTATTGGGTAATTTTGTAAACGAGTATTTTCCGTTGGCTACTACTTCGCTTATAGTAGCAGGTATTGATGTTGTTTTATCTTTATTTATATCATTAAAAGCGGCCTGTCTTTCTCTACCATGCACTATCCAACCTGTGGCTGACTCTGCACCTCCTAGCCTTAAAGCTTTATTATTATATGTGTCTGAAAGTGCTGTATTCCCGTTATGATATCTTCCACCTACAATTACATCATCATTCCAATCCTGATCAAATCCCCACATATCTGACCCTTGTAATCCTTGTACACTTGGAGTAAAATTCGAAATATTTGTAAAATAATCAGTCGAATAGTTCATACCGCCATCGGTTGATACCCAAATCTTCCCATTACCTAACGCTTTAATATCTTGTATATCTGGATGTATTGCAAAGCTTCCTCCATAACCACCAATTTTGGTATAATTGATCCCGCCATCGGTTGACTTAAAAAAGGATGTTGTGCCCCAAAAAATTATGTTTTCATTATCTGGAGCTACTTCTAGCACAAAATCATAAAAACCTTGCCCATTTGACATTTCTCCACCTTGCAGGCCAGAATTACCATCTCTAATATATCCTTGTTTTAAGAGCGTCCATGTGAAAATCCCGGAATTGTTTGTGCCTTTATATATTAAAGGGAAATTAGTTCCTGCATTGCTGTCTTTAGAAAGCATGGACAGATACACAATATTAGGGTTATCAGGTGTTACCGCTAAAAGCCCTCCATTGGATTCTTCTAAATTATTAGGAAAGTTTGGATCTGGATTAAAAGTTGCACCACCATCTGTTGAAACAACAAATACAAAATCGCCTGCACTTACTGAAATACCATAAATTACTGATGAATTATCTGGCTTTATGGCAATATCCCATGTTTCATTAGTATGTGTAGCAGCCCAATTGGCTCCAGCATCATTGCTTACAAAAACACCAATGTTTGATGCTGCAAAAATCTTGGTAGGATTGTTTTGATCTATAACTAATTTTGATACTGAAATAAAAGCTGATGCACTCCAATTAACACCGCCGTCTATCGTTTTATGAATCCTGCCATTGGCAGCAGCATATACAATATTCTCATTAGTAGGGTCTATAGCAATAGCTGTTATTCCACCACCAAATTTATAATCTGGAGCACACAATTCCCAAGTTAAACCATTATCGATACTTTTATTTATAAAACCTGTTTCTGTACCACAATATAAAATATTATTATTTGTTGTAGCAACATCTAATGAATATACGTTAACCTGCCAAGGTGCAGTTGTACCTGCATTTGAATTAGATCCCTCATTTCGATAAAGCGTTTCTTTTGGACCCCAAAACGTCCAGTTAGAATTATCTACCAAAACTGATTTTTGTGACTTACTCGACTTTTGTAGTACGGTTTTATCGTCTTCAAACAACTTCTTGAAATCTGGAATCTTGATAGTACCGTCAAACAATACAAAAGGTTCTACCTCACGTTTCCAAATTTTAAAGTAACGAATTATGTCATTTTTAACATTAGGGTTTTGCACTAAATAAAGTTCAAACTTATTAACTATCGTGTAGTAGTTTACTGGATATTGATAAAGCATTTTTCCCCAGTCTGGATAATCATCTCTATAACTTGGTTTCTCCAAACTGTTTATAGAAGGAATATTATCATAAGGTGTATATTTTTTTATCTGGCTATTTAAAGAACCGTACCATAGTACCATTATAAATAACAATACAATACTCAAATTAATCTTTTTCATAATAAATAATATTAAAATAATTTTAATGGTCCTTCTTCTGGGATACCATACTTAAAAAAAAACCGATATAAAAATATTTATACCGGCTTTAATATGTCTTTCTAAACTATCTTTTAACCACTTTAAGCGTAGCTACTTTATTCCCACCACTTACTTTAACTATATATACCCCAGTAGCTAAACTAGCCATATCTACTTGATTTCCATAAGAGCGTACTACTGTCTTACCCAACATATTATGTACCGTAACACTTAATTTTTCTGAAACTGTAGTTTTTAGGTTTAAAACATCGATTACTGATGTTGGGTATGCTTTTAGTTCGTTAGCTTTGAAAGCCACATTTTTAGCCCCCAAAGTATTGCCGTTCATTACACTTGTTATTTCATTTGAAGTCAATGCACTGGCATAAACCCTAATATCATCTAAAAGACCTGTATAATGCTCTGCCCCAGATCTATGTCCAACTTGAAATGTAGCTGCTATTGTGTTTGGTGTTGCTGTGGAGCCGTTTGTATTGGCAACTGCTACACCATCAACATAAAATTGAACAGCTGTTAAATTTCCTCCAGGGTAAACAATAGCCAAGTGATGCCAATTATTATCTCCAAGTGCAAGCGCAGTTCCATTATTGTCCTCTGTATGTGAATTTGTTCCCCCACCATTTATTTCAGCTCTTAAAGTTCCGTTTAATAATTTCATCGTAAACCTATTAGTTGAAGTATTGGGTCCCATAGAGATTATAGTTTTTTGTGAATCTTCGGTACCTTTAATCCAGGCACATAGTGTTCTTGGATTTGATCCTGAAATATAGAAATCTATATCGGAGGTTATTTGTGTTCCAGATGCATTGTCGGTGGCATCATAGGCTTGCCCAAATCCTGTGTTACCTGTAACATAAACTCCTGCCCCAGCATCGGCTCTTGTAAATACAGGAACCATCGATTCTGTAGATGCAGCAGTTAAATTATTTTCGAATTTCATATGCAAAAAAGCACTTGAATCTACAGTTTGAGAATAAAGGGTCATTGCAGTGAACAAGACAACTGCTGTAATTGAAAAAGTAATTTTTAGTTTCATAATTTAGTATTTATTAGTTAATTATATGCTCCTATATATTTAATTATCATGCTAAAGGCATACAAAAGTATTTGTACTCTTAAATTCAAGTACCTTTAGCATAATAACTGTTGTTTTTATGTTTAAACAACCTTATGGTTGTTAGTTCCCTTCAAAGATGGATTTAATCTTTTCTGGCGTATATGCTACATCATCAATAATAACATTGTCCATTTCCCCTACAAAATTAAAACTTGCGTTTTGCCTATAAGTTCCTATTTCAACGTTAAGGCTTCCATCTGTATTTATAATTGTGGGATTTGAAGTGGTATCTAAAACACCATCGACATATAATCTTATTGTAGTTTCATCCCATGTTACTGCAACATGATGCCAGTTATTATCGTTTACTGGAATAGTACCATTAAGTCCGCCACCTTGCCACTCAATTCTCAATACCCCGTTAGGTTGCTCTTTAAAAGAGTATCGAGTCCCAGTACCACTTGCACCCCAACTAACTAGCCCAAAACCAGCACCTCCAATAGTTACACCCGGATCTGCTTTTAACCATAAAGCAATAGTCCTAGGTGTAGATCCTGTAATACCTTTAAACCCATCTATATGTAAAGGGTTTGTTCCATCGAACACATACGAGCCACTATTATCGAAGCTAGTGCCATATAGTTCTGTACCTGTACTTATAGGATCTAATGATGCATTAATAAATGCCGATCCTTCGTTTGTTAGATTGTTTTCAAAATTTAACAGTACATCCTCAGGTATAGCTAAAACAGAAATTTCAATGTAGTTTTCGTAAACAATTTGAGTGCTTCCGTAAGCATTTGTTGCTGTTAAGGTTACAGAGAAAACACCTTCATTTTCATAAACAACTGAAGGGTTTTGTTGGTTACTTGTATTAGGTGTAGCACCAGGCATATCCCATTGCCACGATGTAGGAGTATTTGTTGAATTATCATTAAAGGTAACTTGTACACCGGGAGCAATATAAGTTCCTGGGTCTGTAGTAAAAGTTATTGAAGGGACTTTTTGATTGGAAGGTGAAGAAAAGCTATCCGAATCACAGCTATAAAAAACCGAAATTAATATAGCAAATAATATATAGATATATTTATTAGATGTTTTCATTTTATATGTTTTTATTTTCAAAAAATTACAATTAAACCTATAATGTTCTTAATCTTCCCAACCAGGGTTTTGATCAAGTTGCGGATTTAACACACGTTCTTCAGAAGGTATAGGGTATAAATAATAATGCATTGGTACACCTGGAGGCTCTCCTATATGAGCTATATAACCCTCTGACGCTCCATTCTTTATAGGCAAATTACCTCCATGCTCTGAATTAAACACATAACGCCCTAATTTTTCTTCAGCACCATAGACATGTAATTTTTTCCAACGTCTTAAATCATTAAATCTAAAATTCTCCATCATTAACTCAACTGCACGTTCCCGCCTTATTTCCCATAAAACTGGAGCAACATCTGTATCTCTTGTTGGATCGTTAAAAACATTGCCTACATTTAAATGTGCTACTTGCCCTCTGTCTCTTAGTTTATTAATGGTTATATCTGCTATTTCTTGGGTGAACTGTCCCAATTCAAATTTTGCCTCTGCATAATTTAATAAAATCTCTCCCATTCTGAAGATAGGAGAATTGGTTAAATCGTTATGCTGTGAGCCACGGTTAAAATTATTATAATATTTGGTACAACGGTAACCAGTGGAAGTTACACTAAAAGGTTGTCCATTATCGTCGCGTCTAAAATGAGGTTCTTCAATAATAATAAAAGTATTCCAGTTTTCTGTTGGCAATACTTTATGATCTTTGTCAGACAAAGAAGCCATTAAATCTATATACTCACGATCAGCAGGGTTAGAAGTAAACTCCCATTCAAACGATTTAAGTGGGTCTTGCCCTGGTACATTTGTGTTAACTTTAAATGGAGGAGTTGTTGTAAAATAAAGTCTACGATCTCGATTTCTAAACTCATCATAGGGATTTGAATCACCATCAAACAAAGGACTTGTCCATCTTGTTTGCCCGTCAATACACAAGTACTGATCTACAGCTTTTTTAGTCATATCCCAATAGCCTGCAGAGTTTTTTAAAAAACTGGACACACGATGTACCGTTTGGTCCAAAGCATAACTTTTATGCAAAAGAATTCCATTTACCCCTGCTAAAGATTGGGAATTAAAAACCTCATCATAACTAGGGTGCAAGTTTGGATGTGAAGCAATCAATTTTGCACTGGCGTCTGCTGATGCTTGTAAAAATTCTTCTCCTCCAGAAATACCATGATATTTGCGCCAAGTGCCTTCAAACAAACCAAATCTTGATATAAACGCACGTACCACATCTGTATTGACAGTATTAATACCATTTCCATTAGACCTTATATTATCTTCTGCAAATTCTAAATCGTTTAAAATATTTTGAGCAACAACTTCTCTAGATGTTCTTGGACCTTTTAAAATATCTTCATCATTTTCTGTAAGCAACTTATCTACATAAATTATTGCCCCGTATTTAGAAAGTAATTCAAAATGTTGCATAGCACGGAAAAAATAACCAACACTTGTCCAATGTGCTTTTTGCGCTTCGGTTAGTTCACTACTATCAATATTATTTAACATCAAGTTTACGCGCCTAATTCTACTATACGGGGTATTCCAATCACTAGAAGAAGCCGGTATGGTTATATTTTGCCACAGCCAAGAATTTCCGTTACCAACATTTATGTTCTTGTTACTCATTAGGTCACCAGCAAACTCTGAACCAAAGCCCCCAGTACTATATTTTGGAAACCACTCATAAAATCCCCATGCATAAGTTTCAAAGTTAGAATCGGTAGTAAATATGGTCTCTTCTACAAAACTATCTTCTGGTAACTGATTTAATATTTCCTCATCACAGCAAACTGCAACAAAAAATAACAAAGCACCAATTAATATATTTGATATTCTTTTCATTTGATCTTTTTTTAAATTAAAAACTTAAATTAATTCCGAAATTATAGCTCCTTAAAAATGGATATGAAGCCCCACCTCCTTTATTTTGAAGTTCGGTATTTACACCTTTAGGTAAGTTATCAAAAGTAAATAGGTTCTCACCAGAGATAAACAACCTTAGTTTGTCGATTTTTATCTTTTCAAGAACATTATTTGGCAAACTGTAACCTAAAGCTATGTTTTTAATTCTTAGATAAGAGCCATCTAACAGATACTTGGTTTGGGTACGTCTGGATTTACCATAATTTCCGTTTTCATAAATTCGTGGAAAATAAGCATTAGTATTATCTGGTGTCCAGTAATCCAACTGGTGCTTAAATATTGTATTAAACTGCCCTTGGAAAGGGAATATAACTCCAGAATTTTGCCACACTTCTCTTTTACCAACACCATTCAGTACAAATGATAAGTCAAAATTTTTATAAGAAGCCCCTCCTATTATTCCAAACTGAAAACGTCTTGAACTATTTCCTATTATTTTTCTATCACCTGGGCCTGTATTAGGTACCATTTCACCATTTTCATCTAATTCAGTTATCAATGTATTGTTTCCCGAATTGATTATACCATCTCCATTTAAATCTTTATATTTAATATCTCCTGGATTTACTTGCACTCCTTGAATAGAAACAACTCCCTCTTTAAGTGTTCCATTTTCTAAGGTAGCACTTAAAGTCCCTGGCTCAAAATCATCAACGGTATAATAGCCGTCGGTAGCATAGCCCCAAATTTCACCTATTTTTCTTCCAACATAAAAATCATTTAAGAGAAATCCTGGATTGTCAAATTTTGTTATTTTAGTTTGGTTATCCCATAAATTAAACCCTATATTATATGAAAAATCACCTACGTTTTGCCTCCATTTCATTTCAAATTCCCAGCCTCTTGTTTGTAAATCGGCAGCATTCTCGGTAGGTGCATTTGTGCCTAAAACTGCTGGCAATTGAGCTCCAGACCTAATCATGTCTAATGTATTTCTTTCAAAAAAATCAAAAGATGCGGTTAACTTATTATTAAAAAGAGCTAGGTCTATACCAATTCCTTTTGACTGCACAGTTTCCCATGTAAAACCTTGACTAACCAAATTTGGTGAACCAACAGAAACATATCGTACACCTGAATCTTCATTTAACCAATCTACCCTATACGGATCCATCAATGGCAAATAAGGATAAAGTCCATTTGTATTTTGATTTCCAATCTCTCCAATAGTTGCTCTTAGTTTTAGTTGACTTAAAAAATTTATATTATTCATAAATTTTTCATTACTCACTACCCATCCAGCTGAAAGTGATGGAAACCACCCAAATCGGTTTCCTTCACGGAATCTTGAGGAACCATCATATCTGCCACTTAGTTTTAATAAATACTTTTCTTTATAGTTATAAGTTATTCTTCCAAAGTATCCTAAAACAGCCCAATTAGAAAAGCTGTCTCCTCCTGTTATTTCTCCTGTTGCACCAGATATTGATGGCAAACCCGTACTTATTAAATTCGTTCTACGTATGTTAAAGCCTTCAGCATCGTACACTTCTCTATTAAGTCCAACAGTAGCACCAAAATTATGTTTGCCAATTTTCTTATCATAATTAGCAAACACATTTATAGAATTTCTAATCGATTTAAAATTATTTTTACTATAAGCTGTTAATAATGGATCTCCTTCAAAAAAGGCCAAAGAAACAGGGTGGATGTAATCTTGCTGTATATTCGATCCATAATCATCTACGTTTCTTTTTTCGAAAGTATACTCACCTGTTAATTTGAGATCTTTTATGGGATTATATACAAATTTTTGAAAGAATCTAATATTATCTATTAACTGATTATCAGCGGGTTCATAGCGTTCTTGATTTTCTGGGGTTAAATACGGTAGTGATCTTCCATCATTAAAGAAATGCAAACCTTCAAAAGCAAAAGGAACATAGTCTATAGACCTTCCGTAACTACCTCTTGTTCTATTTCTATCTGAATTAGTATATAATACATTGGTGCTCGTTGTTAAGTTTTTAGTCAAATCTGTTTGTAAAAAAGCATTCAATGTAATTTTTTTATAACTATCGTTATCTGTTACCAATATACCATCTTCGTCACTATAACCAGCAGAAACCCGAAACGTTGTTTTTTCTGAACCTCCACTAAAACTAAAATTGTGAAATTGTGACCAGCCAGTATTTCCCATCCATGAACCTATAATATCAGTATCTCTTAAGGGATAATTACGCCCTGTAGCATCAATGGCTATTCCATCTGGATAGGCACTTGGGTTTGTACTGTAATCTTCCAAAAAGCCAAGCCACTCAGGAATTAACTGACCAGTCCAATAAGACTGCTGTCCAAAATCATTCATGGCTTTAACAAACTGATAAGTAGAAGCCTTTTCTACCAGTTCATGAGCAGTATTTACGCTTAAGGTTGAAGAATAATCAAACTTAACTTTTTGCTTTTTAGTGGGTTTTTTAGTGGTAATTAAAACTACTCCAAAAGCAGCTCTAGCACCATAAATAGCACTTGCAGATGCATCTTTAAGCACTGTTATTGTTTCTATATCTTGCGGATTAATATCTGAAAAATTAACAGGAACATTGTCTTGAAGTATTAAAGAGCCACCACCATTAATTGAAGGAAAACCTCTAAGTTGAACTCCTAAACCTTGAGCACCTGGTTGACCAGAATTAGATGTTATTTGAAGCCCAGGTGCCGTTGCCTGTAAAGCAACTCTAACATCTGAAATAGGTCTATTTCCTAATACCTCATTCATCTTTACCGTAGAAACAGCATCTGTTACCGTGGTCTTTTTTTGTGAACCATAGCCAATAACCACTATCTCCTCTAATTCTGCAGCATCCTCAACCAAAGTAACTGTGATAGGCTCATTAGCTGCTATAACTTCTTTAGTCACAAAACCAATGTAAGAGATTACTAGTATAGATTCTTCACTACTAACAGTCAATGAAAATTTACCATCAAAATCGGTCTGAATACCATTGGTAGTACCTTTTTCTAAAATATTAGCTCCAGGCAGGGGTTGACCATTTATACCCATAACTGCCCCCGAGACCTTTATCTGTTGCTTCTTGTTACTTTTTTTGAATGAGCTTTCCTCCTCTATAACAATAGTATTGCCCTTAGAAAGTTCAAATTTAACATTACTACCTGAAAGCGCTTGTTTCAAGAGTTTAGATAACTCTATGACTCCTTTTTTTAATTGCACTTTTGGAGCATCAATAAATAAGCTTTCGGGGTATAAAAACCTATACTTAGTTTGTTTTTTAATAATTCTAAAGACTTGATGAACAGAAACTTCTTTATCTGTATTAATGATTACTTTTTCTTGAGCTAAACCCTCAATTGAATTAAACCCAAAAAAAGTAGTACAGAGTAAAAAGATAAATGTTCTCATAATAAGGATTAGTAACCGCTTTCGGATGAGTGAACGGACATCAATAAATTTAATTTTCATAAATTTGCATAGTGTTAGTTAGTTATACATTAATTAATACGTAATAAAGGGGCGAAGTTTGTGACACCTCGAAATGTTTAACTTCGTACCCTTTTCATTTTGATATTTTCTTATTTTAATATTATCGTTTTTCCAGTTATTTCATAGGCTTCAATTGTTTTAAATCTTTTAATAGTCTCTAATATTTCCTGTATATTTTGATCTTTTTCTAAATTTCCAAAAAACTTAACTTCTTCTAATGATTGGCTATCAAAGATTATGTCAACATCATACCATCTGGACAAAACCTTCATAATATCCTTCAATGGTTTTCTTTCAAAACTAAAGACACCATCTTTCCATGAGGTTTCATTATAAACATCAACATTTTTTATCGAAGTAATTTTAGCTTGAGTATCATAAGTTAATTGTTGATTTGGCACTAAGTTTTGCCTTCCCGCTTCATATTTTACAGCAACCTTTCCTTCAACTAATGTTGTAAAAATGTTAGCCTCGTCTTTATAAGCCTTAATGTTAAACTCTGTACCTAATACTTCTACCTCTTGAGATTTGTTAAGGACTATAAATTTAGCTCCATTATTCTCTGAACTAGGAGTTACATCAAAATAGGCTTCACCATATACCAGCTCTACCTGACGTTTTTCACCTTCAACGAAGTTTACCGGATATTTTAACTGAGATTCAGAGTTTAACCAAACTTTCGTTCCATCTGAGAGCACTAAATAAAACTGCCCCCCTCTTGGAATAGTTAAATAATTATAAACAAGTTCTGCTGTTTTTTGTTTATCCTTTCTATATACTATCTCTTCGCCATTACTATTAACATTCTGCATTTGAAATGACTCCCCTTTTTCTAATGTAACTGTTGAACCATCTTCTAAAGTTAAAGTTGCTTTATCCGTGCCTGGTTCAATAGTATTAGTAGTATTGACTATTATTGGGGTTGTTTCAGTTGATGATTTAAATATGCTATCTCTTAAGAAAAATCCCATTCCAAAAATTATTGCGGCTGTTGCAGCATATTTGAAGGCTTTAAAAATTTTGTATTGGTAAAATACATTTTTATCCTGTTTAATCTTACCCTTTAAGGCGTTCTTAACTCCTCTACTATCAAATTTGTTCATATTCATATCTAAAGCGTAATTTGTCTCTATATAATGATCAAATAACTGAGTATTATCTTTAGTTTTAAGCCAATTGGCTAATTCATTCAAATCTTCTTCATTAGCACAATTAGTTAAGAATTTAACTATTTTTTTTTCTATTTCTTTATTCATATTTAGACATATGTTTCTTATTTAAAAACGTATGCTTTTTTAAATACCCCACTCCTGTTGATAAAATATTTTTTACCTTTACCATGTCTATAGTAATTCTTTAATCTCTCAAGGTGTTGAAAATCAGCAATTCGAATGACATAGAGTTTTTAAAAAAACTTAAAAAAGGGAATCAAGAGGCTTATAATTATCTTGTTAATGCTTACCATCATGAGCTCTGTGTATATGCTGGAAGCCTTTCACGCGATATATTTTTAGCAGAAGATATAGTTCAGAATGTGTTTTTAAAACTTTGGGAACAGAGAGATAAATTGAATACCAAATTCTCTATTAAGGGCTTTTTGTATCGGTCTGTTTATAATGAGTTCATCGATCAATACCGAAAAAAAATGACATTAACCTCGGTAGAAGAACATTATAATAGAAAATTAAATGCTATTGTAGAAGAAGATAATTCTACTGATATGGCAAATTTAATTGCTTTAGTAAAACAAGAAATTCAAGCTTTGCCCCCGAAATGTAAGGAAATGTTTTTATTGAGTAAGCAAGAAGGTTTAACAAACATAGAAATTGCGCAATATTTAAAAGTCTCTACAAAGGCCGTTGAACGTCAGATGACAAGAGCTTTTTCTACTCTTCGTAAAAAAGTAGGTGAAAAAATGCACACTGTTCTGCTTTTACTATTTAGTAAATGTGGTATTATAGCAAACAACCTCCGTTGAAAACGGAGGCTTTGATTTTCAGATTAGCCCCAAAGGGGC
>NZ_CAXIBN010000039.1:0-21494 GCF_964021735.1 uncultured Wocania sp.
GTAGATAATAACACTAAAAAAGTAAATAGTTTTTTCATAAAATAGTTTTTAGTTTTAGTTATATATAGTTGTTAATTAGTTTAGTATGTTTCTTTCATCCAATTATAAGGTTTACGCTTTATCCAGTTTCCTCTAGTAAAATCTGGAAAATCTTGTGGCTCGCCGTTGTTCTCTATGGACAATTCTGATAAAGGTGTTACAGCACTCCAAGCTGCTGCATCATAAGCATCCATTGGTGGGGCTATGTTTTCTTTTGCCGATTCTACAAAGGCATTTAATACAAAGAAATCTATCCCTCCATGTCCTGCTTCTGTGGCACTTGCTCCATACTTCTTCCATAGTGGATGATCGTATTTTTCAAACCATGCATCCATTGCTTCCCAGCCATGGCCTTTGGTGGTGCCTTCTACATGTATTCGCTGAGTGTGGTAATCGAAATCTGTAAGTCCCTGAACACCCTGTACTTTAAAGCCTAATGAATATGGGTGTGGTGTATTTACATTATGTGTAACAATAATCGTTTCTCCATTTGAGGTTTCTATAGTTGAAGTGATGATATCCCCTTGTTTCCATTTCAACTTGGCATTGGGGTGGTCTTTTCCGCCGTTGTCAACTATGTATTTATTTAAGCCTATAGCCTTGGTTGCATGAGAGGTTAAAGATACAAAGCGGTTCCCTCTATTTACATCTGCCATAACAGCAACTGGTCCTAAACCATGTGTTGGATATACATCAGCATTTCTTAATAATGAATGCTGTGTTCTCCATGCTGATTCTGAAATACCCTTTTCTCCAAACTCTACCCCTTTGCCATATGCTGTCTTTCCATCATTAAACTTAACCCCCCGTAAATCGTGTTGGTAACCACAAGTAAAATGTAATAACTCGCCAAAAACATTTTGTTTTACCATATTTAATACAGCTAGTACATCTCTACGGTAATTTACGTTCTCTAAAATCATTAAATGAGAGCCTGTTTCTTCATGGGTGTTTACTAAATCCCAACATTCTTCAAGTGTATTTGCTGCAGATACTTCTAAACCTGTATACTTCCCTGCTTTCATAGCATCTACTGCCATTCTAGTATGCCATAACCAAGGTGTTGAAATAATAACGGCATCTACTTCTTTTAATTCAAGTAAGTTTCTATAGTCGTAATCTGAGTTTCCGAAAACTTTTGGCTTTGAAAATCCTGATTTATTAATTTTATCTAAAGCTATTTTTATACGATTAGGATCTACATCGCAAATTGCTGTAATCTCTACATCTTTTCTTCTTAAAGCATTATCTAAATGGTTTGTCCCTCTTAAACCAACTCCTATAAAAGCCAGTTTTAACTTGTCTTGGCTTAAACCAAAATTTGAACCAAATGATAAATTTGGTAAAATCGATACGCCTGCGCCAGCAATTGCTGCTTTTTTAACAAAAGATCTTCTTGAATTCATATATTTTTTTATGTAAACGTTAATTAAAAGTCAAATTAACATATCGAACGGGACAGTTACCTGTGTCGTTTTATGCATTTTAGTGTGTTTTCCATGTCAAAAACTGGGTTTTGAATAAATAATACCCTTTTTTGACAAATTACACATACGTCGTAAAATAGTTTGAATTAATAGGTAAAGAGAGATGGTTTTTATTAATATATTTACATTTCACGTAAAAAGAAATAGCCTTGTGTAAGGCTATACTTTTATTAAGGTAGAGCCATTTGGCAGAATTACGTATTGTATTGACTATGATTAAATTAAAGTTTCATATTTTATTTGGGCTTATTTTTAGTTTCTCGTTTGTTTTAAACGGGCAAAATCATACTGTTTTCAAACATTTATCACCAATGCTCGACAACAAGCCTGTAGCTATTGCTAGTACTTCTCAAGATCATTTAGGCAACATATGGATGGTAGGTGGAGGTGGTGTGCTAATATATGACGGTTATCATTACAAGTTTGTTAAGAGTACAACTGTTTTTCCAAACCTTAAAAAAAATGATGGTATAGAAAAAATCATTAGCGACAGTAGTAATAATATTTGGCTCATCTCTAGGTTTGGCTTAGTAACTAAATACAATGCTAAAAACTCAAAGTTTGAGGATATAATCTCATTACTAGAAAAAGATGATGATATAATTGATATCATCATAAAAAAAGAAAATGTATGGTTGGCCTCCAAGAAAGGAAACATATACCAATACAAAAACTCTGAAATAGATAATACGCCGTCAATAGCAGTTATCAATACTTATACCGATAATATTTTTGATTTTGAGGTTGGTAATAACGAATTCTATTTAAGCACAAATACTGGAAAAATTTTTAGCTATAATATTAGTTCAAAGCAAGTTACAGAAATCATTGGGTCATTTACAGACTACCCAGGGAATCTTACATTATTAATAGATCCTAACAAAAGGCTTTGGATTGGCACAGAAACTTTTGGTCTTTTTGTTTATGATATAAAAAGCCAACAATTTATTCAAGAAACATTTTTTAAGGAAAATAAATTCAATATAAATAAAGAAATGTTCTTGAGTTTATTTTGCAGTAGTAATGGCTACATTTATGGCGGAACAGATGGGGGTGGTTTATATAAAGTAAATATTAATACTGGTACAATAGACTTGTATACTAGGCAGGTATCCAATGAGTCTTCTATTAATAGTAACACCATCATGTACATTAGTGAAGATAACCATAAAAACTTGTGGATTTCTACAAAAAATGGTAATCTTAATATCATCCCAAATTCTAACAGTAATATAGGGTATCATCAGGGTTCTGAGAACAATGCTCCTCTTCGCATACTAAGCATTTACAAAAGTAGTAATGGTGCTTTATGGGCTGGAACCGATGGGTCTGGCTTAACTAAAATTACTTATAATAATGATGGTACTACCAATGAAACTCAATATTTTAATAACATTAATTTAAACAAAGGTTTTTATGTACAATCTATAACCGAAGATAGTAAGTCTAATATTTGGTTTGGAACATACAGAAATGGTTTATGGCATTACAACTCTAAAAAAAATACCTTTAAAAAAATTAATATCACTAATTCAAAGGAGCAAGAAGGCACAGACGTTAGGACCGTTTTTACAGATTCTAAAGATAGAATCTGGGTAGGTTCAAATGTTTCATTAAGTATATATAATTCAGATTTAGCACTTTTGGCCTCTTTTAACAATAGTTCAAATGGGTTAAAAGGGCTTATTTTGGAAAGTATGACGGAAGACGATAATGGGACCTTATGGTTAGGAATTTATCGGGGTGGATTATTTGAATTTAATGAAAACCAAGAATACCTAAATTTATCAACATTTACCTCTTACCCTTATTCAAATAAAAAAAATGAAAATGAAATTTATGCTTTCAGAAACCTGTGCTCAGTTTCATTAAATGAGCTATGGTTAACTAATAACGATTGGGAAATATTAAAGTTTAATACTAAAACTAAAACTTACAGTAACCTAAATTATATAGAAGCCATAAACGGAAAAACGTTTGCTACTATTATAAAAGAAAATGATGATAATTATTGGTTAAGTTCCAGTAACGGAATAAATCATTTAAATATTAAAAATAAAACTTTAAAAACATATTATACATCAGATGGACTTCAAGACAATATGTTTTTATCTAGAAGTGCTTTTAAGGACGAAAATGGAATTATATACTTTGGAGGCATAAAAGGTTTAAATTATTTCGATCCAAAAAAACTAGAAAAGAACCCTTCAAATGCTAAGTTGTTTATAAACACTATTAATGTATTAAACCAGCCTGCAGACTCTTTAATAGCATCACAAGTTACTTCAGGCATACACAATGTAAAAACACTAAGTTTAGATTATAATCAATCTTCTTTTTCATTTAGATTCTCAGCTATAGACAATTTACTTAGCCCCAAATATTATTACGCATACCGTTTAAAAGGCTTTGACAAAGACTGGATTACAAGCCCTGAACGTATTGCTAGCTATACCAATATTCCATCGGGCAATTATACTTTTGAAGTAAAGGCAAGTACTAAAAAAAATGTTTGGGATATTCCAGTAAAACGTATAGAAATTAAAATTGAACAGCCTTTATGGAATAAACCCATTGCGTATATAGTTTACTTATTAATTATTGGTCTTATTATTTATGGTATACGTCGCTGGTATGGATTAAGAAAAAAATTATTTCTAGAAAAAGTAAGTCATAAAAAGGAAAATGAAATTCATAAAGCAAAAATGAATTTCTTCGCTAAAATGTCTCATGAAATTCAAACACCTATTACTTTAATTTTGGGACCTATTGATGATATGATTAAACGTGCTGAACAAAACGGGAATCTCCTATTAAAACAACGTTTAAATATTATTTCTCAAAACACAAAACGTCTTTCTAAAATTGCTCGAGAATTAACATTGGTTAGAAATAAAGAACTAGACAAATTACGATTAATTATTACTAAAAATAATTTACACCAAGATGTCGAAAATATTGCTTTATCTTTTAAAGAGTTAGCTAGAAAAAAACAAATCGATTTTGCTGTAAACTGCCCGAAAAACTTATCGGAAGCTTGGTATGATAAAGAAAAGTTAGAGCATATAGTGTATAATCTTCTTTCTAACGCTTTTAAATTCACCCCTAAAGAAGGTAATGTTCAATTAAATGTTATACCAATCAATTCAAAGAGGCGTATTAAACTATCGGTAACAGATTCTGGCCCTGGTATTCCAAAAAACGAACTAGAGACTATTTTTGAGTTATTCTATCAATCTAACATTGGTAAGAAAAACAAAGGATCTGGAATAGGATTAGCGCTTACAAAAGATTTAGTGGATTTACATAAAGGAGAAATTGAGGTTAGTTCAAAAGCATCAGAGGGTACTACATTCACTATAACATTACCAATTAGAGAAAGTGATTATGATGAGAATGAAAGAATTGTAACTAGCGATAGCAATGATTCTGAAGCCATTTCAACTCCTGATAATATTGAAACCAATAATCAAAACGATTTAGATATCTCTAAAAAAACCATTCTTATAGTAGAAGATAATTATGATTTACAAAATTTTTTAAAAGAGCTTTTAATTGACAAATACAATATTTTATTAGCAGAAAATGGAGAAGAAGGGTATTTGTATGCAAAAAACAACTATCCCGATCTTATTTTAAGTGATATCATGATGCCAAAAGTTGATGGTATAGAGATGTGTAGTAAACTTCAAATTAATCAATTAACAAAGCACATTCCAATTATTTTACTTACTGCAAAAAACTCAACTAACTCTAAAATTCATGGTCTTAAATCTGGTGCTATAGAATATATCAACAAACCTTTTAACACCAATGAGCTATTGTTAAAAATTAAAAATATAATGGTTTCTAAAGAGCACATCATTTCTAAATACCGAAAAGAGGTTATTAGTCATCCCGAAGTTACACAGCAAAAAACTCATGATGAGATTTTTCTAGAAAACATGATGTCTTATATAAATTTAAGATTCGATGATCCTAATTTTAAAATGGAAGAATTGGCAGATGCACTTAACTTAAGTTACTCTAGTTTGTATAGAAAATGTATGGCATTAACAGGACAAAGCATTGTTGATTTCGTCAGGTTATTGCGCCTTAAAAAAGCTGCAATTTTGATTACCAAGTACGGATATAGCATATCAGAAACCGCCTATATGGTAGGCTTTAACGATCCAAAATATTTTTCAAAAAGCTTTAAAAACCACTTCAATAAGACACCCAAGGATTTTAAAAACAAAGCTTTAATCTCTGAAGACATTGAAGGTTTTTTAAAACTAAACAAAATAGATTCAACAGCTTTTAGTAATTAACTAAAATCTGCACTCTATTGAGAGAATTATACCCTTACTTCTACATATGTTTGAAAAGATGATTACAAAAACTATTTAAAAAATGAAACACTATTTTTTACTGTAATAAGCATTATTACACTTACTTTTTCACAACTGTTTTAAAAGTGATAATGAAGATATCTCAACTCCAAAAGAAGAAACAGAAGAAACATTTAATTATACATCATCTGCTAAATATAATTTGGACATTATTTATTTTGTTCTCAAAGGTTCAAAAAATCGAAAAGATTTACATAGAAGGCTTAGTAAAATTCTATTACACAGCTAGAGTTTTATAAAAAGAATATGAATGATTATAATTTTGGAAACAAAACTTTTAATTTACTTGTTATCTCATTTTATGTAAATTCAATATTACTAGAATAAATACTTACTAGATTTTTGTTCTACTAAAAACTAGACAAACCTTAATCAAATTTAAATTAAGACAATTTTATCTTAAATATGATAAATATCATATTTTACATCCTTGTTTGATTGTAATTTTGTAGCTTAAATTGAACATGTATGAAAACAACACTAAAATTAATGACTGCCTTATTTGTAACCCTTCTTATAAGTTGTGGAGGCAAAGAAGAAAAAAAGAAAGAAGGATTCTCTTATCAAAAAAAAGCTCCAACAGAGCAGACAACAACAAAAAAAGCTGAAAAAATCCCAGCATCAAAAAGAATCGACTTAACCAATAAAGGTATAGGTCCAATTAAGTCTGTAACATTAAGTACTGAAGTAGACCAAAAAATGGCAACTCATGGGGCAGATGTATTTAAAAAAATGTGTACAGCTTGCCACAGACCAGACAAAAAATTTATTGGTCCAGCTCCAAAAAACATTTTAGACCGTAGAGCTCCAGAATGGGTTATGAACATGATTTTAAACCCAGAAGAAATGACTCAAAAAGATCCTCTGGCAAAAGAGCTTTTAATAGAATTTAATGGTTCTCCTATGGCAAATCAAAATCTGTCAGAAGAAGATGCTAGAGCTGTATTAGAATACTTTAGAACGCTAAAATAAGCATCATAACTAAAACAATAACCAATGAAAACTATTAAACAACTATTCTTTCTTTTTGCTTTTGTAGCATTAATTTGCTCTTGTAAAAATGAAACCAAAGAAGACTCAACGACCTCTACAGTTATTGCAACTGAAAATGAATCGACAGAAAGAACAGGACAAGCTTTTATTAAAGACGATGAAAGCAAACCCACTGTTTTAAGTATTGCCATTGGCTCTAAAGATCATACAACTTTAGTTGCTGCGGTACAAGCTGCACAGTTAGAAAATGCTTTAGTAAACGCAGGCCCTTTGATGGTTTTTGCACCAACTAACGAAGCATTTGCAGCATTACCAGAAGGCACTGTTGAAAATTTATTAAAGCCAGAAAACAAAGATGCTTTAGCAAATATTTTAAAGTATCATGTAACCCCTGGAAACTATTCAAAAGACTTTTTAAAGAAATTTAAAAAACTAGGACAAGCTAATAATGGTTATGTTAAAGTAGAAGTTGTAGATGGCGAACCTTTAATTGGAGGCGCAAAAATACTAGGAAGTATAAAGGCTGGAAATGGTATTGTACACGTTATCGATAAGGTTTTACTACCACCAACTGAATAATAAAAACACTAATCAAATTTATATAACATGAAGAATATATTAAAATCAACCCTAGCAATTTTAAGTGTTTTAGTAGCATTTACAAGTTGTAACAATTCAGGGAAATCAGGCAAATCTGGTGCCTTAGCAAGCAATATTGCAGAAAAAGTATATGTAGCTCCTGGAGAGCATGACGAGTTTTACGCTTTTATATCAGGAGGTTATAGTGGCAACTTAACCGTTTATGGACTACCATCTGGTAGAATGTTTAAGGAAATTCCTGTGTTTTCACAGTTTCCAACCTCTGGATATGGATATTCTGAAGAAACAAAACCAATGCTAAATACCTCACATGGATTTATTCCTTGGGGAGATTCTCACCATCCAGACATTTCACAAACTGCAGGAGAAATTGATGGTCGTTTCATTTTTATAAATGAAAACAACACACCAAGAATTGCTAAAATTGATCTAAAAACATTTGAAACAACTGAAATTATCGAAGTACCAAACAGTGCAGGTAATCACAGTTCTTCTTTTGTAACTGAAAATACAGAGTATGTAGTTGCAGGTACACGTTTTTCTGTACCAATTCCACAACGTGATATGCCAATTAAAGATTACAAAGGTAATTTTCAAGGGGCGCTATCATTTATTAGTGTAGCTCCAGAAACTGGAAACATGGCTATAAAATTCCAAGTTTTAATGCCTGGTTTTAACTATGATTTATCACATCCTGGAAGAGGAAAATCTCATGGTTGGTTCTTCTTTACAACATATAATACAGAAGAAGCAAGTACTTTATTAGAAGTTAATGCTTCTCAAAACGATAAAGATTTTATTGCAGCTATAAACTGGAAAAAAATTGAAGAATACGTAAATAATGGTGGTGGCACAATGATGCCAGCAGATTATGCACACAATGTATATGATGAGCATACACATACTGCAACTTCTACTATGAAAAAAGAAGTACGTGTTGTTAACCCAATAGATGTTCCTGGAGCTGTATATTTCTTACCAACACCAAAATCACCACATGGATGCGATGTTGATCCTTCTGGAGAATACATTGTTGGTAATGGTAAACTTTCAGCAAACCTAACAGTACATTCATTTACAAAAATGCTAGATGCTATAGAGAATAAAAAATTTGATGGCGAAGCTTATGGTATTCCAATTTTAAATTTTGAAGATGTTTTAGCAGGCTCTGTTGAGCAACCAGGTTTAGGTCCGTTACATACAGAATTTGATGGAAAAGGAAATGCTTACACGACATTTTTTATTTCTTCTGAAGTTGTAAAATGGAAATTAGGTACCTGGGAAGTCATTGATAGACAACCAACCTTTTACTCTGTTGGCCACTTAACAATTCCTGGAGGAAACTCTGGAAAACCACAAGGCAAATACATGTTTGCAATGAATAAAATCACAAAAGACAGATACTTACCAACGGGTCCAGAATTAGAACACTCTGCACAATTATATGATATTTCTGGAGACAAAATGGAGTTGCTTTTAGATTTTCCTACACACGGAGAGCCTCATTATGCAGCAGCAATGCGAGCAGATTTAATTAAAGAGCGTTCTCAAAAAATATACAATTTACAAGACAACAAACATCCTTACGCTGCTTTTACAGATGATGATACTAAAGTGGTTAGAAAAGGAAACGAAGTTCATATTTATATGACGACTATAAGAAGCCACTTCTCTCCAGATAACATTGAGGGTATAAAAATTGGTGACAAAGTATATTTCCACGTTACTAATTTAGAACAAGATTTTGATGTACCTCACGGATTTGCAGTATTAGGCCAAAATACTTCAGAATTATTGATAATGCCAGGGCAAACAAAATCATCTGTTTGGGAACCTACCAAGGTTGGTGTTTGGCCTTTCTATTGTACAGATTTCTGTTCGGCATTGCACCAAGAAATGCAAGGCTATATTAGAGTGTCTCCTGCAAATAGTAACACACCATTAAAATGGTCAATGGGTGAAGATATTGAATAACAAAAAAAGTTAGAGAAATTTTGTTTTAGTGTTTATTTCTCTATATAAGGCGAGAGTTGATATTTCGCTCTCGCCTTTCTTTTTAAACACTATTTTAAACCTCAAAAAAAATGTCATGAAGAAGTCTAATATCATCATGTTTATTGCAGCAATATTACCCTTAGGATTATTCTTGTTCCCTCTTTGGAAAATAACACTAGAAGCGCCACAATATCCAACGCCTTTAGGCATGTATATTCATATTAACGATTTTTCAGATGCTAATCCACATGATATAAAAAACATCAACTTAATGAATCATTATGTAGGTATGAAATATATCCCAGATGCAATTCCTGAGTTTAAGATTTTTCCTTTAGGAATTATCATAACCTCTGTTATAGGCCTTTTAATAGCATTTATAGGAAATTACAAATGGTTTTTAGGATGGTTTATTTTGATGATTATTTTGAGTGCTGCAGGTATGTACGATTTTTATCTATGGGAACATGATTATGGGCATAATTTAGACCCAAAGGCCATTATGAAATTTACTAATCCAGATGGAACACAAATGGGCTTTCAACCTCCATTATTTGGAAGCAAGGATATTTTAAATTTTAGAGCACATTCCTACCCGCAATTGGGTGCACTATTTTTAGGATTAGGTATTGCCGCTGGATTTATAGCTTACTTGGTGGGCAAGAAAAACAAAAAATTAACCCCTTCTTAATTAAGTCTTTTCTTTTAGAAAGTATTATTAAGATTGGAAAAACACTAAAAACATGCAAACACTAAAGCACTATTCAATCATTTCATTATTATTGTTGTTTTTCAGCTGTAATATATCTCCAAAAAAAATAAATTACGGAAGTGATGGTTGTCATTTTTGTAAAATGACGATTGTAGATAAAGTCCACGCCGCAGAAATTGTCACAAAAAAAGGCAAAGTATATATGTTCGATGCCACAGAATGTATGATTAATTTTATGGATGAATTTGATACTACAGAAATTGAACTTTACTTATCAAACAACTACACAGAGCCAGAAGTTTTAATTAATGCTACAAAAGCTACTTTTTTAATTAGCGAAAACATACCAAGCCCTATGGGTGCTTTTTTATCGGCATTTAAAAATAAAGCTGACGCTGAAAAAACACAGTCTGAAAAAGGAGGCGAATTATATACTTGGACAGAATTACTAGCGTATTTAAAAGACTAGTAGCATGAAAAATTTACTCGTTTTCTTATCAGCCATTTTAATGGCTAGCCAAACTATGGCAAAAACAATCGAGGTTTGTGGTAATTGCAAGTTTGCAACATTAAAAGAAGCCATTACTCAAGCTAAAGATTTTGACACTATTGTTGTTAAAAAAGGCACTTACAAAGAGTATAATATTATCATCAATAAACCCTTAACCATAATTGGTGAAAATTATCCTGTAATAGATGGCGAATTAAAAGGAGAAATCATTACCATAATATCAGATAATGTTACGGTTGACGGCTTATTCATTATAAACGTAGGAACTAGTTACACTGAAGATTACGCCGCTATTCGTGTTAAAAACAGCAAAAATTTTATCATTCAAAATTTAGTTTTAGAAAAGCTATTTTTTGGAATTTATATTGAAAAATCAAGGGATGGAAAAGTGTTTCACAACAAAATAATTGGTGATGCTGTTGAAGAATACAATTCTGGAAATGGTATACAATTATGGTACAGCAAAAATGTTGAAATTGAACATAATTTTGTGCAGCATGTTAGAGATGGTATCTATTTAGAGTTTTCAAATTTCTGCACCATTAAAAACAATGTAAGTGCTTTAAATATACGTTATGGCTTGCATTTTATGTTTTCTAATGATGATACTTACCAAGACAACATCTTTGAAAATAACGGTGCTGGAGTTGCCGTTATGTTTTCAAAACGCATAAAAATGTACAACAACATTTTTAAAGAAAATTGGGGAACAGCCTCTTATGGCATGCTTTTAAAAGAGATTAATGATGCCGAAATTATTGGCAATACCTTTGAAGAAAATACTATTGGAATTAACATTGAAGGCTCAAACCGTATTACCTATAAACACAATAATTTCAAGAATAATGGTTGGGCAATTAAAGTAAGAGGTGCATGTTATACAAATCATTTTTTAGAAAATAACTTCCTGTATAATTCTTTTGATATTGCCTATAATAGTAAAGTTAACGATAATGTTTTTGATAGAAATTACTGGAGTAATTACACCGGCTACGACCTCGATAAAAATGGTATTGGCGATGTACCATATAGACCTGTAAAGTTATTTTCATACATTGTAAATCGCACACCAGAAACTATAATTTTATTGCGTAGTATGTTTATTGATATTATTGATTTTTCCGAAAAAGTATCACCAGTATTTACACCAGATAATTTACTAGACAACAATCCGCTAACAAAACAAATAACATGGTAAACATTAAAAATCTACATAAAAAATTTGGCAAAAACCAAGTATTAAGTGGTTTAGATTTAACCATAAACGAAGGTGGTATTTTTGCAGTTCTTGGGCCAAATGGCTCAGGAAAAACAACATTGATAAAATCTATTTTAGGTATGGTTATCCCGAATAAAGGTGACGTTTCTGTACTTGGAGAAAACATAAAAAAAAATTCAGACTACAGACATAAAATTGATTATTTGCCACAAATAGCCAACTTCCCTAGTAATTTAAAAGTGAAAGAATTAATTAAAATGATTAAGGACTTACGCCAAAATACAGATGAAGATGAACGCTTAGTCAAGCTTTTTAAACTAGAACCTTTTTTAGATAAAAAATTAGGCAACCTATCTGGAGGTACAAAACAAAAAGTAAACCTTGTACTAACCTTTATGTTTGATAGTCCGCTTATTATTTTAGATGAACCAACAACAGGCTTAGATCCTATTTCACTAATCAGATTAAAAGATTTAATTCAAGTAGAAAAAGCTAAAGGAAAAACCATTTTAATAACCTCGCATATTATGAGTTTTGTTGAAGAAGTTTCAGACGAAATTGTGTTTTTATTAGAAGGGAACATATACTTCAAAGGCAGTATTCAAGATTTAAAAACCAAGACTAATCAACCAGATTTCGAACATGCAATAGCATCAATACTTACAGAAAATCATGCTTAAAATATTAAAATACAGTTTTTTCGATTTAATGCGTAGCCGTTGGAGTTACGTTTATTTTGCATTCTATTTATTGCTTGGTATTATACTCTTGTTTTTAAACAACGACCTTTCAAAGGCAGTCATTACTTTAATGAATGTTATTATCGTTTTAGTACCATTAATAGGAACTATTTTTGGCGTAATGTACTACTATAATTCCAAAGAATTCACAGAGTTATTATTAGCCCAACCTTTAAAACGTTCATCTATATTTTTAGGGCAATATTTAGGTGTTGCTTTATCACTTTCTATGAGTTTAATTTTAGGTTTAGGCATTCCGTTTGTGTTTTATGGTCTATTTGAAAGTAGTGCCATTTGGGATTTTTCTTTACTACTAATTACAGGAACTTTTTTAACATTAATATTCACAGCTTTAGCTTTTAATATTGCACTATCTAACGAAAATAAGATAAAAGGTTTTGGGTATGCCATTTTACTATGGTTATTCCTAGCTGTAATTTATGATGGTTTGTTTTTAATGACCCTAATTATGTTTGAAGATTATCCGTTAGACAAAGTATCGCTAATTGGTACAATGCTCAATCCAATAGATTTATCAAGAACACTCATTCTTTTAAAATTAGATATTTCGGCATTATTAGGGTACACAGGAGCTGTTTTTAAGCAATTTTTTGGTACTAGTTTCGGATTAATTGTATCTTTTATAATGCTAACTGTTTGGGTAATTTTACCAGTTTTAAGAATTGTATTCAAATCTAAAAAGAAAGATTTTTAATCTATTTCAACCTTTAAAACCTTAATAAATTTCCACAAATTTAATAACTGACAAAAGTCATGTTTTTAAAACTTAGTAAAAGCTATTTTTGATTTTATAAAAAAGATAAAAATATCCTTTTTAAAAAGTATAATTAAACAATTAACCATGAAAATAAAACAAAAACCAATGATGATGCCATATATACTAATGGCATTAATGCTAACCCTATCATTTACAGCTTGCATTGATAATGAAAAAAAAGAATATGCAGATGCTACAGACATTCCTGTAAGTAAAGAAATGCTTGCTGAATTAACTTCTCCTCCCAACGTGCCTACTCCAGTTGGAAGACGTAAAGCAAAAAAACTCATAGTAAATATGGAAATTCTTGAACAAGAAGGTACCATGACCGATGGAACGACCTATAACTATTGGACTTTTGGCGGATCTGTTCCCGGAAGCTTTATTAGAACACGGGTTGGAGACGAAGTAGAGTTTACCTTATCTAACCATCCAGATAATAAATTACCACATAATATAGATTTACATGCAGTAACAGGTCCTGGTGGTGGCGCAACATCTTCTTTTGTAGCACCTGGTCATGAGAAAATGTTCAGTTTTAAAACAATAAATCCAGGTTTATATGTATATCACTGTGCAACAGCACCAGTTGGAATGCACATAGCTAATGGTATGTACGGTTTAATTTTAGTAGAACCAGAAGGAGGATTACCTCCTGTAGATAAGGAATACTACATTATGCAAGGTGACTTTTATACTAAAGGTGAAAATGGAGATCCAGGATTTCAGCCGTTTGATATGCAGAAAGCTGTAGATGAAGATGCAGATTATGTTGTATTTAATGGCAGTGTAGGAGCATTAACAGGTGATAACGCCATTACAGCAAACGTTGGCGAAACGGTTCGATTATATGTTGGTAATGGTGGTCCAAACTTAGTTTCATCTTTTCACGTTATCGGAGAAATTTTTGACAAAGTTCATGTGGAAGGCGGTAGTACAATTAACGAAAACGTACAAACCACATTAGTTCCTGCAGGTGGTGCGGCCATAGTTGAATTCAGAGTTGATGTTCCTGGAACTTTTATTTTAGTAGACCACTCTATTTTTAGAGCTTTTAATAAAGGTGCTTTAGGCATGTTAAAAGTTGAAGGAGAAGAGAATAAGAAAATTTATTCTGGTGTTGTTCAAGAAGGAATTTACCATCCTGAAGGCGGCGGAATTCAAAATATGCCAGAAGATAAAAAACCTCAAGTGGCTAGTACAGACAAAACTTTAGCTGAAAAAATGGAATCTGGAAAGCAAATATATATGCAAACCTGTTTTGCTTGTCATCAAGCCGAAGGACAAGGAATTCCAAACGCTTTCCCTCCATTGGCAAAATCAGATTATTTAAATGCTGATGTAAGACGAGCTATTGAAATCGTGCTTAAAGGAAAAACAGGTGAGATTACAGTAAACGGACAGAAATACAATAGCGTTATGACTAGGCAAGCTATAAGCAATGATGAAATTGCCGATGTTTTAACTTATGTATACAACTCATGGGGCAATAACAAAACAAATGTTACGAAAGCTCAAGTTGATGCTGTTAAAAGCGGGCACTAATCATATTATATAATTAAATAAAATGCGAACTATTTTAAGACTGGCAACGAGAATTTTGTTCATCTCATACCTATCAACAACTTATTGTCAGTCTAAAATGGTTCCTATTAAAGGCGGAACTTACACGCCGCTTTACGGAAGAGACTCATTACAAGTCACTATTTCAGATTTTGAAATAGACGTATATCCAGTTACAAATAATGAGTATTTAAAATTTGTAAAGAAACATCCTAAATGGCAACGCTCTAAAGTAAAAAAGATATTTGCAGACGGTAATTATTTATCTGGTTGGATTTCTGATACTGTATTAGGAAAAAACCAATCTTTAAATGCGCCCATTACAAATATCTCATGGTTTGCAGCTAAAGATTATTGCGAATGTCTAGGTAAACGCTTACCAACCATTGACGAATGGGAATATGTAGCTATGGCAAACAAAACCATGCCAGATGCCAGACAATTAAAGGATTATAACAAGTACATTTTGGGCTGGTACGAAAAACCCAAAACCTTTAACAATTCCATAGGTTCAACCTTTAAAAATTATTGGGGTGTATTCGATTTACACGGTTTGGTATGGGAATGGACCTTAGATTTTAACTCGGTTATGGTTTCAGGAGAATCTAGAAAAGATGTAGATAACGATAGTAATCTATTCTGCGGAAGCGGTGCCATTGGCGCAACCGATTTAATGAATTATGCCGCATTTATGCGATATGCTACAAGAGGTAGCTTAAAAGCAAAATATGCCATGAAAAATTTGGGGTTTAGATGTGCTAAAGATTTAGAGAAATGAAAACATTAAAATCAATTTTTGTAATACTAGGTGTAATAATAACATTTATAGCATGTAAAAACAACAAACCTAGTTTGGGTAATAATGAGCTAATTGCATATCAATGCCCTATGAAATGCGAAGGCGAAAAAACCTTTAAGGAGGCTGGTAGTTGCTCTATTTGTAAAATGGATTTAAAGGAAGTTGAACAGAAATTAACTCTTGAGAATAATGAGATTTCAGACGAATCTATCTTCAATCTAACTTCAAAATGGAATACCGAAGAAGGAGCAACCATTCAACTTAAAGACTTAAAAGGAAAAACTTTAGTTATGGTCATGATTTATACCACATGCAAAGCAGCATGCCCTCGCTTGGTGGCCGATATGCGAAACATTGAAACTAAGATTCCTAAAGACAATCTTAATGATATTCGTTTTGTATTGGTAAGCATTGATCCCGAAACTGATACCCCAGAACGCTTAAAATCATTTGCAATAGAAAATTATATGGATAGCGAGTACTGGACTTTTTTACAAGGTACAGAAAGTAGCGTTAGAGAATTTGCTAACGTTTTAGCAGTAAAATATAAACAAATCTCTCCAATGGATTTTTCACACTCCAATATTATAAGTGTGTTTAATTCAGAAGGAGAATTAGCACATCAACAAGAAGGGTTGGGAGTTGATAATAAAGAAACTATTAAAACCATTCTTGAATTAACAAAAAATAATTAATTACTAATCAAAACTAAATAAATATGTTATCAAAAAAACAAGCACGAGCTTTTTTTCTTGGCGGAACAGTAGTCACGTTTCTGATATTTATTGGGCTTACCATTTACTCTTTCAGTAAAGCTAATGACCAATCAAATGAAGAAGGTATTACAGAAGCTGTAGTTCGAGGAAAAAATCTTTGGGAAGAAAACAACTGTATGGGCTGCCATACCATTATGGGAGAAGGCGCATACTATGCGCCAGAGTTAACTAAGGTCATTGAACGCAGAGGAGAAGGCTATGTTAAAGCTGTATTAATGACCCCAGTAGATTGGGCACCTAACGGAAGAAAAATGGTGGCTTATGGTTTCTCGCAAGAAGAAGCTGCCGATTTAATAGCCTTTTTTAATTGGATAGGAGAAATTGATCTTAATGGGTTTGAAACCGTTATATCTCCACTAGCCAAAGATGATAACTAACTAAAAAGAGAAAAAAATGAAATATAAATCACAAAAAGTAGCGTATTGGTTTTTTGCCCTTTCCATGTTATTATTCGGTTTACAAATAATATATGGCTTTATTATGGGATTTGCCCATGCTGGAATGGATGGTTTACACAGCTTTATTCCGTTTAACACTGCCAGAGCGGTACATACCAATTTATTAGTTGTTTGGTTATTGTCTGGTTTTATGGGTGCCGCATATTATATTATCCCAGAAGAAGCACAACGCGAATTAGTAAGTGTAAAACTAGCTTACGTACAGTTAATAAGTTTGGCGCTAGTTGGAGTTACAGCCATTGTTGGATATCATTTCAACTATTGGGAAGGACGTAAATTTTTAGAAATCCCTAGACCATTAGATTACCTAGTGGTTGTAAACGTATTACTGTTTTTAGGATTAATTCTAACAACTTTATTTAAAGGAAAACGAAGAACCACAACAGCATTAGTCCTTTCAATGGGACTATTATTTGCAGCGCTTTTATACTTACCAGGAATGCTTCCGTTTGATAGCCAAGTAAAAGATTCCTTCTTCAGGTGGTGGGTTGTTCACCTTTGGGTTGAAGGCGTTTGGGAATTGATTATGGGTGGTATTTTATCATTCTTATTAATTAAATTGACAGGTGTAGATAGAGAAGTTATTGAAAAATGGCTGTATGTTATTGTAGGATTAACATTCTTATCTGGTGTACTAGGAACAGGACATCACTATTACTACATTGGTGTAAATAAAATTTGGTTAATTGTAGGTGGTATTTTCTCTGCACTAGAGCCTTTAGCATTTTTAGCTATGGCATTATTTGCTGTTAACATGTATAGAAAAGGAGAGAAAAAACATCCCAACACTTTAGCATTATATTGGACACTTGGTGCAGCAATCGTATCATTTATAGGCGCAGGTTTATTAGGATTCGCTCACACATTACCACAAACTAATTTATATACACACGGTACATTAGTAACCGCCATGCATGGTCACTTAGCCTTTTGGGGTGCTTATGCTATGATTGTTTTAGCAATAATTAGCTATAGTTTACCAAATTTAACGGGTAGAAAATTATACGAAAGCACACGAGGCAGAATGGCCTTTTGGATGTCTAATATTGGTATGATTGGTATGACAGTTGCCTTTGGTGTTGCTGGTGTTGCACAAGTATATTTAGAGCGTAAATTCAAAATGGAATTTATGGCGGTTCAAAAAGAAATTGAAGTTCATTTTATCGTACTTATTCTCTGCGCAACCCTATTTATGACAGGTATTATATTATATTTTATAGATTTCTATAAACACGGAAGACCTAATGATGAAGCATTAGAAACAACTTAATAAAAGAGTGACTAACTCTAATTTTATTTATAACCCGCATTATGCATTAAAAATATAATGCGGGTTTATTTATCTTAAACACTAAGAACAAGATGAGCACGCCTTATTATCACGCCATTGGTAAAGAAGTTCAAGTATTTGAACATGCTTACAAATGCAAAATCCCTTTCTTATTAAAAGGTCCAACAGGAACTGGAAAATCTAGGTTTATCGAGTTTATGGCACATAAACTTGAAACCAAACTCATTACTATTTCATGCCATGAAGAAACCTCTTCAACCGATTTAATTGGTCGATTCATTATAAAAGGAGCAGAAACTATTTGGTTAGATGGTCCATTAACTACAGCTGTTAAAGAAGGTCATATTATCTATTTAGATGAAATAGCCGAAGCAAGACCAGACGTTATTGTCGCGATTCACTCGTTAACTGATCACCGTAGAGAATTGTTTATAGATAAATTAGGCGAAACGGTAAAAGCACACAAAAATTTTATGTTAGTAGCCTCTTTTAATCCAGGCTATCAACGTGGGTTTAAAGAATTAAAACCTTCTACTCGACAACGTTTTGTTGCCGTTTCATTCGCCTATCCTGAAGCAAAGCTAGAAGCAGAAATATTAGTTTCTGAAACTGGAATAGAAAAAGACACAGCCAAAAAGCTAGTCAATATCGCCACAAAAATCAGAAACTTAACTGAACTTGGTTTAACCGAAACCGTTTCAACCAGATTATTGGTTGATGCCGCAAAACTTATTCATATAGGTTTATCAAAACGATTGGCGGTACATGTTGCCGTTATTGAGCCTCTAACAGACGATCTAGAAGTGATTCAAGCACTAAAAGATTTAAGTGATTTAATGATATAATCCAGTTGGCAGTTGGCAGTATTCAGTTGGCAGTCACAAATCCCCTGAATACTGAAGACTGCTTACTGCAAACTGCATACTGAAAACAAGATGTTCGAATTCGAGCCAGACGAATATATTTTTACCAAATTCGCTTTCTTCTTCAAAAAAAGGAAAAAGAGAAAAGAGGCACAACTTGAACATGCCGTAAATTTAAACGACATAAAATCACGTCTTGCTATTTTTGCCCGTGCTATAACTGGAGAATCTATTGAAATTTTTGAAGCTGAACGAGAAGGTGGTTACAGAAATAATAATTTCTTTTTACCTACTAAATATTATGAATATCAAACCCATGAAGAAAATATTTCATTCTATCTATTTAGAGTTTTATATCTCTCTGTTCAGAAAAATTTAAACTTAAATTGGAGTGATAATCTGGAACATGATTTAACCGAATCGCAAATCAAAGCAGAAGACTATTCTGAAGAAGTTTTAAAATCACTATTTGAGCAGTTTCCAATTACTCAAAAATATCATGAAAAATTCGTTTCATTATATAAAGCTAAATCAACTACAAAGATTCCTGTAGATTATTCATTTATTTATGGAAAGTGGATGCGAAACTCCCCCGAAGACACTTCAAAAAAACAACTAAAAAACTTTACAGACAAAGTAAAAGAAGCCAATCAAGAAGAACCTAAAACCACAATTAAATCTAAAGCCGTAGAAGAAATTATTTCGGTTCAAATTGACCAGAAGCAAATGGAAGATGCCGTTTTACAACATCAATTTGAAAAGGTTGAAACGGCCGAAGAATTTGGAGGAAACTTTAGAGATATGGATGGCGATGATGATTTAGAAGACCACTCCAATGCTTTAGATGATGTAAAAATGAAGCACACCGTTCGTGTGGATGACACAGCACATTCGGTGTATCAAGCCGATTTTATAGAAAATACCACCATAGCAGAAAGTTCAGAAAACGAAGGCGAAGGGCATTACATCACTTATGATGAGTGGAACTATAAAGCCAGAGTTTATAAAGAAGATTTCTGCAAAGTGTACCCCAAAACACAACTCACAACGGATGTTCCTTATTACAAAAAAACACTTAACGATAATCGTTCTACTTTGGTTGGATTACGTAAAATGCTAACCACAGTAAACAACAAATACCAGCAACAAAGACGACAAACACAAGGCGAAGAATTTGATATTGATGCCATAACCGATTTGTTTATTGATGTAAAAACTGGACACACCCCTTCGGAAAAAATATATTTATCAAAACGAAAAAAGGAAAAGGATTTATCCATTTTATTGCTTTTAGACACTAGCCTTTCTAGTGATGGTTATGCAGCAGGCAATAGAGTAATTGATGTCGAGAAACAGGTATCTATTTTATTTGGTGAAATCTTAAATGAATTTGATATCGACTTTTCTATTGACTGCTTTTATTCTAAAACTAGAAATCATTCTAGTTATGTAACGTTAAAAGGTTTTGATGAAAATTGGGATACTGCAAAATATCGAATTGGTGGCGTAGAACCAACCGGATACACTCGTATTGGTACGGCTTTACGACACTCTGGTGCCTTATTAGATAAACGTGACACCAAAAACAAATGGGTTATTTTAATATCGGATGGGAAACCTAACGATTATGATAAATACGAAGGCAAATATGGCATAAACGATGTTAAGCAAGCGCTTAGAGAATTGAATGAACGCCAAATAAATTCGTATGCTTTAGCTATTGAAGCCAACGCGAAATATTATTTACCGCAAATGTTCGGGCAAAATCATTATCAAATACTTACTAACCCAGTGGAATTGCTTCAATCTTTAGTAAAACTTTATGAAAAAATTAAACATCAATCTTAAATCACACATAAATTGAACACTACTGCTATAGATTATAAAAATATTTGGTATCCGCCTGGAGGTATTCTCATCTGGATTATCATTTTTCTTGAACTATTCACTTTTGGAGCTGCATTAATAGCCATGGCATATTATGGTAATCTAGAAGCGGAATTATTTCATAACTCAAGTTTAAAATTAAATACCACTTACGGTATGATTAACACTTTGTTTTTATTAACAAGTGGATTTTTTATGGCGAGTTCGGTTTCAGAATTAAAAAAAGGAAATAAAATTAAATCCCAAAAACTACTGCTTTTAACCATGTTATTCGGCCTGTTGTTTTTAGGCCTAAAAAGTTTTGAATACATAGAAAAACTCAATGAAGGTATTACTGTAGGATACAATACATTCTTTACGTTTTATTGGATGCTTACCCTGTTTCATGTGAT